>NZ_JAWIIV010000001.1:0-80156 GCF_035916955.1 Noviherbaspirillum album
GCGCCGTAAGAGTAGTGGTATTCGTGGGCCAGATGCGCCATCAGCGCATCGCGCGCGTGTTGCCAGCCGGCCGGCGCCGACGCTCCGGCTGCCGCCTGCCGGCTCCGGGACATCCCTGGCGCATCGCCGATCTGTGCCTCGCTCATTACATTGTTACTGCCTGTCGCCAGCCCCTGATCTGCTGTCCGGCCGGTAGCGGACGCAGGCATGTCAAGGTGTTGCTGCGGCCAGATCGCCGTGGAGCGGGACGCGTCTTGCGTTTGCCGATAATCAGATGGTTCTATATTGTATTGTGGCTCATTCTGGAGACTGTCCTCCCAATGTCTTTCCCCAGCCACCAGCCTCGCCTGCGATTGCCCCTCAATGGCCCTTTCCAAACGTCCTCGGGCATTTTCCCCATGCAGTTCTTCCACCACATTCAAGTGCTCCTCCCGCAGCTCGTCCAACGGCATGAAGCCTTGGTTGGGCAGATACGCACCCTGTGGATTCAAGGGCGCCGGCTCCAGCACCTGCCCTTGCCGCGGCACAAGCACCGACAGATACCGGGGGCTATTCTCGTCGTTCTCATCGATGATATTGAACTGGGCCTCCAGCGCTTGTCGTGCGGTGTCATAGGAAACATCCTGTTCCGGATGCATTGAATCCAGCAGGTACACGCGACCGTCGATAGCATGGCGCACCAGCGTGACGAAGTGTTGCGTCACCTGCAAGTCCATTTCTTGGCTTCGTTGTCCGCCTGCTTCCGCGGCTCTCCATTCTTGTCCCCCGACTTCGACAATAGCCGTTCCGCTGTACTCAAGACGTGCGGCCAGCGCCTCCAACTCGGCCTCGGAGTGTATCCCTTGGACCGGATCGACGATGATGCCCACATCGTCCATTTTGATCTGGCGTTGTTGCGCCAGTACACCAAGAATTTGATTAATGCTCGCACCTTGTAGGCTAAGTCCTACCACATTACCCTGGAACGCTTGGTTGGTTGCATGGGATCCACAGGCGTTGCCAATGGTTATACCCTGGTGGAAATAGTGTTCCAAAGTGTGCCCCTGATGGTCCACAAGCAATCCGTTAGGTCGCATGAGAGAGAGTGTCTCCGCCTGCAGTAACGCCGGTAGCACGCCAGGGTCAGACGCCACGAGACTGTCTCGTGCAGCTTGCTGCAATCCGGCATAAGTACGTGGCGAGATCGGGGGAGTAGTTACGCGCGTACGCTTTGCATACGGTGGTGTGGGTGGCGTGATGCGGCGCGTATTGCTGCTGCTAGCTTCGTTGAAAGCGGTATCTGCCAGCCACCTAGGCATCTGCTGCAGTCGAACAGCTTGTGGCGGGGCAAGCGGGTTGGCAAAATGGGCAATGTAGGTATCGTTATCATGGATGCTCTGCGCGCTATGCATCGCAAATGATTCCAAAACGCCGGCACGGTTAGTCGTCAGCGTCACGACTGGCGATTTATTATTGGTGCCTACATCATTGCGCGTATAAGTGAGAACACGTCCTCCTTGCGCACCAGATTGTAACGTCACAGTCCATGTATGAGGAGCGGTAATAATATTGTGCAACGCCTTGACGATGCGCAGGTCGTCGAGCTGCTCTACCTCATTGCGCCTGCGCGGCGGCACGACAATACGCTCGATCATTGAAGACGGACCGTCGGCTCCGTTGACTCCGCTGATCATCAGCGTAAATTGGCGAGTCAAGTCACGGGGAATTGACGCGCTGGCCTGCGGCGGTTGTCCGGTGGAAGACGAGGAAGCGGCTACGTGTGCCTGACCGGGAGGGGCAAAGGGAGGGAGGCGATTTGGAAACATGGCATTTCGATTAATGTAGGAATGCGGGTGAGTGTAGTGAAGATGCCATGAGTTCCATCGTGGGGTGAAAAGCGTGAAGGTTCTGTTGCGATAAGGAAGTCAGCGCTAGAGAAGGCGCGCAGTTATTGGTTGTTCAGGCGGCCAGGGAATAGAACTGGTCGGCAGCGGATGCAACTTGCCCGTCGCGGCAATCAAGTTGTCTTTTCTTGATCATGTGCATCATCTCGATGCCGGCAAGGATCCTGGTAGCCGACCGGAAGGATTTGAAACCGAGCATGGGCCGGATAATGCGCTTGATGGCCCGATGGTCCTGCTCGACGAGGTTGTTCAAGTACTTCACTTGGCGTAGCTCGATCGGTGCGCCGGTATCGGCCTGGATGTTGTGGATGGCGACCGTATTGGCACCGCTCTTGTCGATGGTGATCTTGTCGGGTAAGCCGTGCTGACCGATCACGCGTTCCAGGAAGCGGCGTGCCGCCGCCAGATCGCGTCTGGCGGTGAGCAGGAAATCTACGGTCTGGCCATGTTTATCCACTGCGCGGTACAGGTATTTCCATTGTCCGTGGACCTTAACATAGGTTTCATCCAGCCTCCAGCTGGCACCAACTGGCCCGTATCTGCTATGGCGTGCTGTCGATTAGCATGGGGTCGAACTCGACATCCTCTTGCAGAAATGCCGCGACAAGGCAGCGGCCAAGCGCTTCTTTCAGCGGCTGCTGGCCCAGTACCCGAATGGTCCACGCAAGATCGTCACTGACCAACTGCGCCGTTATCCGGCTGCGAAAGAAGAACTGCCTGTGCTTGCCGGCGCCGAGCATATCTTCGTGAAGGCAGCGGCCCGAGTCAACAACCGGGCCGAGAACAGTCATCAACCGACTCGAGAACGCGAGCACCGCATGAAGGGTTTTCGCTCACTGGGGCGCACACAACAATTCTTGTCGAGCTTGGGACCGATCCGGCAGCATTTTGCCATCAGGCGTCAGCATCTGGGTGCCGTGCAGCATCGCACTCAGCTCACCAGACGCTTTGCTGTCTGGCATGACCTCACCGGTGTCATCCGACATCCGTCTACATCATTCTGAGTATCGGTCGACCAGCCCTCTCCTCGCTTCCGCCAAGTTAAGTTGACAGTGCCAGCTAAAGAACCTCGTTAATCAGGTAACACGCATGGTCCGTCATCTTGTGCATCACGCCGCGCCTGCACCATTCACCGAGCTCGATTTCCCTGGCTCTTGCGACGTACCTTTCAAAAATGGCATCCAGACTGCGGGTAGTCGCCGCGTCCAGGATGCCCAGCGTGATTTCATCATTCGTTTCGAATGAGCGGTCATCGAAGTTGCTGGAGCCGATCGCGCACCATACGCCATCGATGGTCATGACTTTCTGGTGCAGCAGGGTATGCGGATATTCGAACAGCCGTACGCCGCAGCGCAGCATCTTTTCGAAATTGCGGTGTCCCGCATGCTGCACCAGAGGATTGTCCGTGCCGCCGGTAGACGGTGTCAGTACCCGCACGTCGACGCCGCGCGACACTGCCTGTCCGAATGCTTCGATCGCGTCCGGCTCCGGAATGAAATAGGGGTTCTGGATCCAGATGCGGCTGCGGGCGAGGCAGATTGCGGTATGGTGGAGAATCTTGACCGCCGGTGCCGATCCCTCGGGCTTGGCGAAAGCGGCATGCACCAGCACATCGCCCTGCGGCGCCAAATGTGGAAAAACTTCTTCACCGACAAACAGCTCGCCGGTTTCGCCGGTCCAGTTTTCACTGAAGGCGGACTGCACGCTATGCACGATGGGCCCGCGCAGCCGCACGCTGATATCGGCTGTATGCCTGCCGTCCTCGGCATTGCCGAGCCAGTCATCGACGATGCAATGACCGCCTACGAATGCCTCGCGGCCATCGACGATCACCATCTTGCGGTGCGTGCGGTCGTTGAGCACGCCGATGTTGCGCAGCCGGAAATCATGAAAGAACACCACCCGGCAGCCCGCATCCTCCATCTCCTTCAAGGCTGCCGTGCCAAGCTTGCGCGCTCCGTTGCCGTCAAGCAGGACCCGCACCTGCCGCCCTGCCTTGGCCTGCCCTGCGAGCGCTTGCGCGACACGCCTGCCGAGTTGGCCATCTTTCCACAGAAAGGTCTCGAAATGCACCGAATGCCGCGCACCGCGGATGCTGTCGAGAAGCGCGTCGAAGAAGGCGCCGTTCTCGATCAATTCGATGGAGTTGCCCGGTATGGAGGTGCTGAAGGTCAAGCCGGTCAGCGAAGGAACCAGTTCATCGATCGCGGCGTCGCATTTGATATGCAACCGGGGATCCCGATGACGGCGGATCGACCAGATCACGAGCAGCAGCAAGGACACCATGCCGATGAATGCGGCGATCCATGGAATAGTCTGGGTGTCCGGTAAAGTCATCGTGCTGGCGCGGGACTCCGTTATCTTGCGTTGATGTCGTGCGTCGATCGAGCGTGCTGCGACCGCTCTCCCCCCTAATTTCCCCCCTAATCACTCGAGGGCTTCCACCGTCAGCTTGACCGTGTTGGTATTGCCTGATCGCCATACCTGCGCATTGATCGAGGTACCGGGACGCGTTCCGCCAATCAGCCGCGCGAGGTCGGCTGTGGTTTGCACCGGCTGCTCGTTGAGCGCGAGGATGACGTCGCCGGGACGGATGCCGGCGCGGTCGGCCGGGCCGCCGCGCTGAACCGCCGCCACCAGCGCGCCCTGGGTATCCTTCATGCCCAGCGTCGCGGCCAGGTCCATCGTCAGTTCCTGCAGTTGCACGCCGATGCGGCCGCGCGTGACCTTGCCGCTCTGGCGCAGCTGCTCGGAAATCCCGATCGCAAGGTCGATGGGAATGGCGAACGAAATACCCATGTAGCCGCCGGTCTGGCTGTAGATCTGCGAGTTGATGCCGACCACTTCGCCGCGCGTGCTGAACAGGGGGCCGCCGGAATTGCCGGGATTGACCGCGACATCGGTCTGGATGAAGGGCACGTAGCTGCCGTTGGGCAGCAGGCGGCCCTTGGCGCTGACCACGCCTACGGTCACGCTGTTGTCGAAGCCGAACGGCGCGCCGATTGCGGCCACCCATTCCCCCGCTTCGAGCTTGCCCGGGTCGCCGACCTTCGCCATGGGCAAGCCCTTGGCGTCGATCTTCAGCAGCGCCACGTCGGTGTAAGGATCGGCCCCGACCACCTTGGCCCTGTATTCGCGCTTGTTGGTCAGCTTGACGATGACTTCATCGGTATTGGCGATTACATGTGCATTGGTCAGAACATAGCCGTCCTCGCTGATGATGAAGCCCGACCCCAGGCTGGCGGCGATCGCTTCGCCGGAATCGGGCTGCTGCTGGCGGCCGAAGCGCCGGAAGAATTCGCGCAGGGGATGGCCTTCCGGCAGGTTGGGCACGCCCTGCTGCTGCGCAAGGCGCGTGGCGCTGATGTTGACCACCGTCGGCCCCTGCTGCTTGACGAGGTTGACGAAGCTGGGCAGTTCCACGCCCGAGCCGGTCACCGGCGATGGCGACGGCGATGGAGATGGTGACGGCGTTGGGCCGGCCGGTGCGGCGGCCTGCGGTGCCTGGGATGCCCCGGGCGCTTGCGGCGCTTCGTCCGTGCCTTGCTGCGAGCAGGCGGCAAGGCAGAGAAGCAGGCTGCCGGCGGCGAACAATTGGCTGCTGCGGCAAAGATTCATATTGGTCACTCCATCAACGGCATGGTTGGGCTGTGCGAGCTGGACGGCGAGCGGCTCAGGTCGGGCCCGCTCTTTCCTCTTCGGTCTCGACGGTCGCATCCTTGCTGTCGGCCGCCGCGCTGCCTCCTATCCGGGCGGCGCTGGCAGCGCCGGCAGCCGGGCTGGTCATGCTCTCGCCTGCGCCTTCACCGGCGAACAGCAGCGCCACCGGCAGGTTTTTCAGTACCTGGCTCAGCAGCAGGCGCCCCGCTTCGGGTGCAAGCGCATGCCCGCCCAGCACGTCGCGCATCTCCACCGCCAGGTTCTGCGGCAGGCGGATGGCGGTTTCCTGCCACGCCTCGGGCGTGAGTTCCGGCATGCGTTCGCCCCCGAGCAGCCGGCACGGCAGATGCGCCGCGACGACCACCATGAGCTTGCCCTGGTGACGGCGCGCGAACGCGATCGCATGCGCCGCGAGCGGACCTTCCATCTGCAGCGCCTGGTAATCGCCGCGCATGAACAGTTCCGGCTCCCGGGCCCGGAAGCGCAGCGTGCGGGCGACCACGTGCTGCTTGATCGCGCCGCTGTCCCACGCATCCGGACCCGGTCCTTCCGCATCAATGCGTTCCAGCGTCTGGCGGCGAGCGGCATAATCGACCGGGCGGCGGTTGTCGGGATCGACCAGGCTGAAATCCCAGAAGTCGGTCCCCTGGTAAAGATCCGGTACGCCGGGTGAGGTCATGCGCAGCAGCGTCTGCGCAAGGCTTTTGATCATGCCGGCCGGCGCCACGGTCTGCACCCAGGCGGCCAGTTCGGGCAGGAAACGGTTGCCTTCGCCCGGCGTCAGGACCGCGTGCAGGAAATTCCTGCACGCGGCTTCATATGCCTCGTTCGGCATGACCCAGTCGCTGACCTGCTTGGCTTCGCGCAGCGCCTTGGTTTGCCAGGCTTCGATGCGCGCCGCAAATTGTTTCAGCCCTTCCGCATCGTCCGGCTGCAGGCCGACCGGCCAGGCGCCGGCAAGCATCTGGTACAGCATTAGCTCGTCGGCCGGATGCGGCGCGATGCCGGCGGGTCCGGCATCGTCGGCGGGCAGTTCGGTGCGCAGCGGCGCATTGAGCTGCATCCATTCGCGCGCGGTACGGCACCATTCCTCCGGGATTTCGCTAAAGGCGGCGATACGGGTGCGCACGTCCTCGCCGCGCTTGTGATCATGGGTGGCGGTGGCCAGCATCGAGTAAGGAAAGCGCTCGGCGCGGATCCGGTTGGCTTCATGGAATTCCTGCGCCGGAATGAAAAACTGCGCCGGGTCGGAACCCACCTCGTTGCGCGACAGCAGGCGGCCATAGCGATAGAAGGCCGTATCCTCCACCGACTTGGCCGACAGCGGCGGCGTGAGCTGCTGGAAGCGGGTGATGGCGCGCTGGTGCAGCGCGCGCACGCGCGGATTGGCCGAATCGCGGGGTGCGTCGCCGCCCAGCCAGCGCGCGATCACGTCGAGCAGCGCGCCTTCGTTGCGGTCCACGCTCTGGCGCGCGCATTCCAGCGCGCGGTCGATCACCTGCTGGTCGAGCTCGTCGCGGCCGTTGCTGTCGGCATAGGTGCGGTACACCGGGAAATGCACCAGCAGCTCCGCGAATACGCGGCGGATCGCGCCGAGCGAATAGTCGCGGGTGCGCAGGTCGGTGCGCGCCACCGCATGCAGCGCGCGCGAAGCCGCCTCGAACTCGCCGGAGAGGTTGCTGGCCAGCAGCTGCCGCCTCGCCTGCCGCACTTCCTCGTCGAAGCTGTGCTGGTGATCGGTCAGGTGGCACCACAGCTCGGTGAGCGCCTGCTTGCCCTCGCCGTCGTGCAGCAGCGCGCCGACCCGGTCCATGAAGTCGTAGCCGCTGGTGCCGTCGATTTCCCAGTTGCTGCGCAGCTGTTCGTCGGGCGCGAGGATCTTTTCGACGATGATGTAGGCCGGTGCCGGAGGCAGTTCGGGCGGGCGCTGCGAGGTCAGCGCCTGCAGGCGCCGCCGCAGCTTGCGGCAGTAGGCGCCCGGATCGGCCAGGCCGTCGACATGGTCGATGCGCACGCCGTCGATCAGGCCTTCAGTATAGAGCCGGAAAATCTGCGCATGGGTGGCTTCGAACACATCGTCCTGCTCAACCCGCACGCCGGCCAGGTCGGTCACTTCGAAGAAGCGCCGCCAGTTGATGCCGTCGGCCGCGCAGCGCCACCATGCCAGCCGGTAATGCTGGCGTTCCAGCAGCGCGTGCAGCGCTTCGATGCCCTGCGGCGCGGCCGCCGAGTAGTTGTTGATGGCCATCGCGATGTCGGCAGTACCCTCCGGCGTATGGCCAAGCTCGCGCAGCAGGCCGAAGCCGACGTCGGCATTCTGCTGGGTGATGTCGCCGTTCTCGTCGCGGCCTTCCTCGAAGGCGGCAATCGCCGGCGCCAGGCGCGCCGAATCGACCGACTTCAGCAGGTCGGCATAGCCGGCCGGCGAAATCGGAAAGCGGTGCGAGTAATAGCTCGCGAAGAATTTGCCGCGCAGTTCGTCGAACTGCAGCTTGATCTGGCCGGACGCCAGTACTTCGCCGTAGGGCTGGCCGAGGAAAGGCGCCATCACCTTGCCTTGCAGGGTCTCGTCTGCCGGATTCCAGTCGATGTCGAACCAGCGCGCATAGGGGCTCGTCCGCCCCCACTCCAGCACATGCTGCCACCAAGGGTTTTCAGGGCCGACGCCCATGTGGTTGGGCACGATGTCGAGGATCAGTCCCATCCCGGCTTCGCGGACCCGGCGCACCATGCGGCGGAAACCTTCCTCGCCGCCGAGCTCCGGGTTGATGCGGGTCGGATCGACGATGTCATAGCCGTGATTGGAACCGCTGCGCGCGGTCAGGATGGGCGATGCATAGATATGGCTGATGCCAAGCGACGCGTAATACGGCACCACCTCGGCCGCCTGGTCGAAGGTGAAGTCTTTATGCAACTGCAGGCGGGCAGTTGCGCGCGGGATGGACATCAGTGCACTCCTCTCGGGGAACGGGAACGATTGAGTATGGCCAGCCGCGCGGCCACGTCGGGCTCGTCGAGGATGGCATCGACAGTGTGCGGCATCCGGCGGCGCCAGTTTGGATGTTCGTCAATGGTGCCGGGCAGGTTGGGCTGCTCCGGCAAGCCGAGGGCGTCCTCGATCGGCAGCATCGCCAGCGGCGCCGGGGTCTGGCCGATGAAATCGATGGCCGCTTCCATCGGCGCGGTTCGCGCTGCCGCATCCGGCACGCTGCCGCCGGCGCAGCCGATTTCATTGAAGACCTCCCACAGTTCGCGCCGTTCGCGCTCGCGGCCATGGCGGGCGTCGCCTTCGGTCTCTCCAACCGGCAGCAGGCCGAGATCGCGCCGCCAGTCGATGTCGCGCCCCTGCCACCAGCCGGCAATGGTCGGCAGGTCGTGCGTGGTGGTGGTGGCGATGGCGCTGGACGGCCATTCGTCGGGCCTGAAGAAACGGTCCTGATTGCGCTGGAACAGCAGCACGCGTATGCCGAGCAGGCCGGCATCGGCCAGCAGGCGGTCGAAACCTTCCGGCACGGTGCCGAGGTCTTCGCCGATCACGATGGCCTTGTGGCGCCAGGATTCGAGCGCGATCAGGCGCAGCAGATCCTGCATCGGATAGGTGAGATAGGCGCCCTGCTCGGGACTCGCGCCGTGCGGCACCAGCCATAGCCGCCCGAGGCCGAGCACATGGTCGATGCGCGCCCCGCCCGCATAGGCGAAGGTGGCGCGCAGCATTTCGAGATAGGCGGCGAAGCCCTTGGCCTTCATCGCCACCGGCGAGAAGGCACCGATGCCCCAGCTCTGGCCCTTGGAATTCATGACGTCCGGCGGCGCGCCCACCGACAGGCCGTTGATGATCTCGGTCTGCCGGCTCCAAGCCTGGCTGCCGGCGCTGTCTGCACCGACCGCGAGATCGGTGATCAGTCCGATTGGCATGCCTGCCTCGCGCGCCGCCTTCTGCGCGCTGGACAAACCCTTCGCCGCCTGCCACTGCAGGAAGGCATGGAATCCGACTTCCTGCGCATGCTGCTGCGCGAACGCTTCGACATCGGCACCGCGCGGGTCGCGCAAGCCATCGGGCCAGCTGCGCCAGTCGCCGTTTTCGCCGTTGGCGACCCGCGCCGCATGGATCGCCTCGAAGCGCGCATGGTCGCGCAGCGCGTCGCCGCCCTCGCGCAGGAAGGCATCGAACTCGCCGGTATTGCCGGCTTGCAGATAACGTTCATACAGGCGGCGCAGCAGCGACAGCTTCAGGGCGGCGGCGCCCGGCCAGTCGACCAGGCCCTCCTGTTCCAGCTGCGCAAGCCTCTGCGCGGTATCGGGCCCGAGCGAGGCCAGCGCCGCCGCGTGGGCTTCGGCGCCCATCACCGCGGCGGGGTCGATATGCAGCGCGTTGAGGAACAGGCGGCTCGACGGTCCGTAGGGGCTGAAACGATGGACGTCGGCGGAAAACATCGCATGCACCGGGCTGATCGCGAGCGCGGCGGCGCCATGCCGCGCCGCCTTGCGCGCCAGCATCGCCAGCGCGCCGAAGTCGCCGATGCCGCCGTCGCCGTCACGCCGAAGCGAATACAGCTGCACGCCCAGGCCCCACAGGCGCGGATCGCGCCGCAGGCCGGGCACGGCAGCGAGCGCGTCCGCCACGCCAAAGCAGCGCGGCGGCGCAATCGCCAGCGTGGTTTCCTGGTCGCCCGCCAGCAGGCGATGGTAACCGGGACGGTCGATGGCCGGCAGCTCCAGCCCGCCGGAGGCATCGCCGCCGAAATGCCCGCTTTGCTGCGCGCCGTCCTCGAGTTCGATGCGATAGCTCCCGCCGGCCAGGGCGGCCACATGACCCAGCTTCACCGGCTGGCCGACCACGCCGGTGACCAGCGGCGGCAAATGATTGCTGCCGTCTTCGAGCTGCCTGAGTTTCTCCCGGCTGGCGGCACATTGCTCGGCCGTGCCGCAGGGCAGGTCCAGCGCTTCAAGGATGGCGCGCATGTCTTCCGGCGCGACTGTCTTCGGCTCGCCGTTGGCGGCCACCCAGTCCTGCACCAGCCCGGCCGCTTTCGCCAGTGCGATGATGTCGGCGTCGTTCATTCTTCAGGCTCCAGAACCGCAATGAAGGAATGCTCGGGCAGCTGGCCGCCCGGCGCCGCGTCTTCCACGCCATCGGATTGGAACAGGATGGTGCCGCCCTTGCCGTCGGCCAGCCGCTCGAAGTCGATCTTCACCGGCGCATCGCCGAGATTGACCGCCACCATCAGCACGCGGCCGTCGCCCATCTTCCAGCGGGCCCTGACGGAAGCCGGACCCAGCACTTCCGAGCCGAGCGCCATGGCGCCCTGCAGGCGCGGCATGATTTGCTCACGGCGGATGGCGAGCAGCGCGCGCGTCCAGTCGCGCCATGCGCCGGCCACGTCGGCGTCGGCCACGGGTATGGAATCGCGGAAGGTCTGCTCGGCATTCGGGTCGGGAATCCTTTCCCGCGTGGCGGGGTCGCTGAACGCCGAGAACTTGGCGAATTCCTGCCGCCGGCCCTCGCGTACCGCATCGGCCAGCTCCGGGGTGAGATGGCTGGTGAAGTAAAGGAAGGGCTGGGTCGCGCCGAATTCCTCGCCCATGAACAGCATCGGGATGTTCGGCGACAGCAGCAGCAGGGCGCTGGCGGCACGCAGCGCATGCAGGTCGGCCAGCGCGCTCAGGCGTTCGCCGAAGGCGCGGTTGCCGATCTGGTCATGGTTCTGCAGGAAATTGACGAAGGCGGTCGGCGGCAGATGCGCGCTCGGTTCACCGCGCTTTTCGCCGCCGGGGTATATCGATGCTTCGCCCTGATAGATGAAGCCTTCGGCCAGTCCGCGCGCCAGCTTTTCCTCGGGCTGCCCGACGTAGCCGATGTAGTAGCCCTCGCGCTCGCCGGTCAGCAGCACATGCAGCGCATGGTGCATGTCGTCGTTCCATTGCGCGTTGTACAGCAGGCGCGGCGACTGCTCCAGCAGCTTCGCTGAATTGTCGTCGTTTTCCAGCACCAGGTGCACGTGGCGCTCGGCCGGCAAGGAGGCGCGGATGCGCTCGGCCATTTCGACCAGGAAGTCCTTTTCGCTGATCGCATGCACCGCATCGAAGCGCAAGCCGTCGAAGCGGTATTCGGCGAGCCAGTAGATCGCATTCTCGATGAAATAATCGCGCACCTGGCGCTTGCGGAAATCGATGGACTGGCCCCAGGGCGTCTTGATGTCGTCGCGGAAGAAGGACGGCGCATAGGCGCCGAGATAGTTGCCGTCGGGCCCGAAGTGGTTGTACACGACGTCGAGGAAGACCATGATGCCATGGTCGTGCGCGCTGTCGATCAGGCTTTTCAGAGCTTCCGGCGTGCCGTAGGCCGCGTCCGGCGCATATGGCAGCACGCCGTCGTAGCCCCAGTTGCGGGCGCCGGGGAAATCGGCGATCGGCATCAGCTCGATGGCGGTGATGCCGAGTTCGGCCAGCGCGGGCAGCTGCTTTGCCACGCCGGCATAGCCGTCGAAGGCGCCGGGATGCAGTTCGTACAGCACCGTTTCATGCCAGGGCCGCCCTTTCCAGTCGGCATTGCGCCATTGATAGGCATTCGGATCGCAGACGATGCTGGCATCGTGCACGTCGCCGGCCTGGGCACGGGAAGCCGGGTCCGGCACCGCCAGGTCGTCGCTGACGCGATAGCGGTATTGCGTGCCGGCGCCGACATCGGCTTCCACCTCGAACCAGCCGTCGCCCGCCGCCTGCATCGGCAGGCTCTTTCCATGCTCGATTTCAACGCTGACCTTGTCCTTGCCTGGCGCCCACAGGCGGAAACGGGTACGGTTCGGCGCAACAAGCTGCGCGCCAAAGCTGGGATTAAATGTTGACATTGTCGGTTACCAGTAAAACCGCGCTGTGCGCGGAGACGTTGATGATGTTGTTTTCCGGGAGGCGCCGCGCGTGCCCGCCAGCATGGATGTTGTTGCCTTCGGCCGCATCCAGCAGCACCCGCCAGGGCATGGCCGGTTTCGGCAGGACAAAGCTGCGGTCCTCCGAATACGCATTCAGGAGCAGCAGCGAAGCAGAAATCGCGCCTGCTTCCGGATGCGCGGCGATGCGGCGCAGCGCCAGCAGGCGGCCTTCCGAGAAGTCCCAGCGATCCTGCGTCATTTCGCTGCCGGTCTCGTCGAACCAGCTGATGTCGGGCATGCCATGCAATATTTTCAATGCGGGCGCGAGAAAACGGGTGCTGCGCAAGGTCGGCGTCGCCAGCCGGGCAGCGATGCAGCGGCGCGTGAAGTCGATCAGCGCGCGGCCTTCTTCCGTGTCGGCAAGGCTCCAGTCGAACCAGGACAGATCGTTGTCCTGGCAATACGGATTGTTGTTGCCCTGCTGGGTGCGGCAGAATTCATCGCCGCCGAGCAGCATCGGCGTGCCGTTGGACAACATCAGCGTCATCAGCATCGCCCGCTTCACCCGTTCGCGGGTGGCACGGATCGCGGGATCGGCGGTCGGCCCTTCGGCGCCCCAGTTGCGGCTGCGGTTCTCGTCGCTGCCGTCGCGATTGTCTTCGCCGTTGGCAAGGTTGTCCTTGCGGTTGTAGCTGACCAGGTCCTGTAGCGTGAAGCCGTCGTGGGCGGTGACGAAATTGACCGACGCCCAGGAGCGGCGGCGGTGATGGTTGAACAGGTCGGCGGAGCCGAGCAGCCGCGCCGCCACCGCGCCCCGCTTGCCGGCGTCGCCGCGCCAGAAGCTGCGCACGTCGTCGCGGAAGCGGTCGTTCCATTCCGCGAATCCGGGTGGATGATTGCCGACCTGGTAGCCGCCCGGGCCGATGTCCCAGGGTTCCGAAATGAGCTTGACCCGCGCCAGCACCGGGTCCTGCAGCAGCGCGTCGAAAAAGCCGGCGCCGGGATCGAAGCCGTAATGCTCGCGCCCCAGCGTGGCGCCCAGGTCGAAACGGAAGCCGTCGACATGGAATTCCTGCACCCAGTAGCGCAGCGAATCCATCACCATCTGGATCACGCGCGGATGCGAAAAATTGACGGTGTTGCCGCAGCCGGTGTCGTTGATGTGGTGGCGGCGGTTGTCGGGATGCAGCCGGTAGTAGCTGGCATTGTCGAAGCCGCGGAAGGAGATGGTCGGCCCCAGCTCGCTTTCCTCGCAAGTGTGGTTGTAGACCACGTCGAGAATGACTTCGATGCCGGCCGCGTGCAGCTGGCGCACCGCCTGCTTCATTTCGGCGGGCGAGCCGTTCGACAGGTAGCGCGGCTCGGGCGCGAAGAACGACAGGGTGTTGTAGCCCCAGTAGTTGCTCAGGCCAAGGTTGACCAGGCGCCGGTCCTGCAGGAAGGCATGCACCGGCAGCAGTTCCACCGCGGTCACGCCGACACGCTGCAGGTGTGCGATGACTTTCGGGTCGGCCAGCGCGGCGAAGGTGCCGCGCTGGCGCATCGGGATGTGCTCGGCGCGCATGGTCATGCCGCGCACATGCGTCTCGTAGATGACGGTCTGGTCCCAGGGGACGTTCGGATGGGTATCACCGTACCAGTTGAAGTTGTCGTCGACCACCACCGCCTTCGGCATCGCCCCCGCGCTGTCGCGATGGTCGAAGGACAGGTCGGCGCGCGGTGAAAGATAGCGGTAGCCGTAAAGCGTGTCGCTCCAGCGCACCTGCCCATGCAGCTGCCGCGCATAGGGATCGAGCAGCAGCTTGTTGGGGTTGAAGCGATGCCCCTGCTCCGGCTGGTAAGGCCCGTAGGCGCGGTAGCCATAGAGCGCGCCGGCATGCAGCCCGGGCAGGTAGCCGTGCCAGACTTCATTGGTGCATTCGGGCAGCGCGAAGCGCGCCACTTCATGCCGGCCGGATGGGTCGAACAGGCACAGCTCCATCTTGGTCGCGTGCGCGGAGAAGACGGCGAAGTTGGTGCCGAAGCCGTCGTAGACGGCCCCCAGCGGATAGGCGGCGCCGGCCTCCATCCTCGGCAGTGAAGTCAGGGAATTCGGAATGCCGGTCGCCATGCTCAATGAAGAGCCTGAACCGGCTTGAGCATCACCACCGACATCGGCGGCAGCGTCAGCACCAGCGAGTGCGGCTGGCCGTGCCTTCCCTCCGCCTCGCTGCGCACTTCTCCGTTGCTCATGCCGGTGCCGCCGTAGACCTGGTTGTCGGTGTTGAGGATCTCGCGCCAGGTAACCGGTCCCGAGGAACCGCCCGGCACGCCGATGCGGTAGTTGTCGCGCGACACCGGCGTCATGTTCAGCACCACCAGCAGAGGCGCATCGCCATCGTTGCCCTTGCGCAGATAGGCAAACACGCTGTTGGCGCTGTCGTCGCCGATCACCCAGGCGAAGCCTTCGTGGCTGGCGTCCTTGCGGTGGAGCGAGGGCTCGCCCGCATAAAGCCGGTTAAGGTCGCGCACCAGCCGCTGTATGCCGCGGTGGCCGGGCACGTCGAGCAGGTTCCAGTCGGGCGAGCCGTCATGGTTCCATTCGGTGTGCTGGGCGAACTCGCAGCCCATGAACAGCAGCTTCTTGCCGGGATGGGTCCACATGAAGCCGAAATAGGCGCGCAGGTTGGCCAGTTTCTGGTGCACGTCGCCGCCCGGCATCTTGTTGAGCAGCGAACCCTTGCCGTGCACCACCTCGTCATGCGAGATCGGCAGCATGAAGCGTTCGGAGAACGCATAGATCAGGCCGAAGGTCATGTCATGGTGATGGTGCTGGCGGTAGATCGGGTCGTAGCTCATGTAGCGCAGGGTGTCGTGCATCCAGCCCATGTTCCACTTGTGGGTGAAGCCGAGCCCGCCTTCCGATACCGGCGCCGAAACGCCAGGCCAGGCGGTCGATTCCTCCGCGATCACCATCGCGCCGGGGCAGCGCTCGGCCACGGTCTGGTTGAAGTTGCGCAGGAAATCGACCGCTTCCAGGTTTTCGCGGCCGCCGTACTTGTTGGGAATCCATTCACCGGCCTTGCGGCTGTAATCGCGGTAAAGCATGGAAGCCACCGCGTCCACGCGCAGGCCGTCGACATGGAAATGCTCCAGCCACTCGAGCGCGCTGGCGATCAGGAAGCCGCAGACTTCATTGCGGCCGAGGTTGTAGATCAGCGTGTTCCAGTCCTGGTGAAAGCCTTCGCGCGGGTCCTGGTGCTCGTACAGCGCGGTGCCGTCGAAGCGCACCAGGCCGTGCGCATCCGACGGAAAGTGCGCAGGCACCCAGTCAAGGATGACGCCGATCCCGGCCGCATGGCAGCGGTCGACAAAGGAAGCGAATCCGGCCGGCGTGCCGAAGCGCGCCGAGGGCGCGAACAGCCCGAGCGGCTGGTAGCCCCAGGAGCCGCCGAACGGATGTTCCATGATGGGCAGGAATTCCACGTGGGTGAAGCCCATGCCGGCCACGTACGGGATCAGGCGGTCGCCGAGTTCATGCCAGTTCAGGCTGCGGCCATCCTCCTCCAGGATGCGCAGCCAGGAACCGGCGTGCACCTCATACACCGACAGCGGCGCGTCGAGCGCATGGCGCTGGCGGCGCGACGCCATCCAGGCATCATCGGTCCAGCGGAACGGCACGTCGGAAGCGACCAGCGACACCGTCGAAGGCGGTGCTTCGGTGGCGCGCGCGACCGGATCGGCCTTGAGCGGCAGCACATTGCCGTCGGCGCCGACGATCTCATATTGATAGCGGGTGCCGCTGCCCAGGCGCGGAATGAAGAGTTCCCAGACGCCGGCCTCGACCCGGAGGCGCATCGGGTGGCGGCGCCCGTCCCACTGGTTGAAGTCGCCCACCACGGACACACGGCGTGCATTCGGCGCCCATACCGCGAAGCGGGTGCCTGCGATGCCGTCCACCGTCATCGGATTGGCGCCGAGGCAGCGCCCGAGTTCCAGGTGGCGGCCTTCGGCCAGCAGGTGGATGTCGAGGTCGCCCAGCAGCAGGCCGAAGCGGTAAGGGTCTTCGGTGTACTGCACGAACTCGCCGCCGCCCGGCGTCGGCCAGGTGATGCGCAGCAGGTAATCCTGCTGCGGGCCGAGCGTGCCGCCGCTGACGAACAGGCCCGTCTGGTTGACGTTGTAGAGCGATTCGATCAGCCGCCCGCCGGCGTCGTTGCCCGGCATGCGCTCCACCAGGTCGACCGCGCGCGCGCCCGGCTGGAAGGTGCGCACCACGTCTCGGTCTCCGGCGCGATGCCTGCCGAAAAAGGAAAACGGATCGGACAGCCGGCCGTTGAGCACGGCGTCCAGGGTTTTCGGATCGATTTCCATCTTGTCTTCGGTACGCTCAGCCATGCGACTGTTCTCCTTCTGTCCCGCCCAGCAATTCATCGACAATCTTGGCCATGCCGTTGACCGGGACCGAGACCCAGGTCGGACGGTTGGCCGCTTCATAACAGATTTCATACGCCGCCTTCTCCAGCACGAACAGCTGCAGCAGTCCCCGCTCGGCCTCTTCCGATGCCTTGAACGCGCCGGCATAGGCGGCTTCCCGGTAGGCTTGCATGAACGCGGCCTGGCTGTTCGGCGCATAGTCGCGGATGATCTGCTGCTTGCGCACTTCCTCGGCTTCGTTCAGGTCGGTCGGACCGCTGCGCCCGGCAAAGGCCGCCGCATAGTCGAAGGACCGGATCAGGCCGGCGACGTCGCGCATCGGACTCATCTTGTCGCGCCGCATGTGCAGCGGCTTGGCCGGTTCGCCTTCGAAGTCCACGATATAGACATCGCCCTGCGCCACCAGCACCTGGCCAAGGTGGAAGTCGCCGTGGATGCGGGTGCGCAGCGTGCCGACACCGGCGGCGGCCAGCGCATCGAGCTTGCCCAGCAGCGCATCGCGCTGGCCGACCAGCCGTTCGACGCGGCGGCCCTCGGCCTCGCTGCTCCAGCTGGTCTGGGCGCGCAGCACGTCGAAGGCGGCCTCCAGCTGGCGGCGCGCGCCTTCGGCCCAGGCCCTGGCATCGTCCTCGGTCGCCGGCTGCGGCGCGAAGTCGGGATTGTCGGTCGGCGTGGCCAGGGCCGCATGCATTTCCCCGAGGCGGCGGCCGAGATTGGTCGCCAGGCTCACCAGCTCCTCATGCGGATCGGAAATCTCGGTGCTCATGTCGGGAGCGGCCGCTTCCGGCACCGTGGTCTGCTGCATTGCGCGCGACAGCGTATCGAGCGTCCACTGCCAGGCGTCGCCCTGGTTGTCGATGAACTGCTGCAGGATGATCATCGTGAACGGCGTGCCGTCGGCGCCGTGGCGGGTGACCTCGCCAAGCATCGCCGGCATGTTGGCGAAGCCGAGCGTGGTCAGGTAGCGACCCATCTCGGCTTCCGGGTGGATGCCCGGCGCGATGTGCCGGATCACCTTGAGCACGATCTTGTCCTCGATGATCATCGAACTGTTGGACTGCTCGGCCGACAGCCGCCGGATCGCAGGCTCGGCGCTGGTGTCCACCGCATGCAAGGTGTCGGTGGGGATGAAGCGCACTTCGCCGTCGTCGGATGCGATGGTGGTGCCTTCGCGCATCAGCTGGATGATCACATAGGCGAAGGAATCGAGCACGAAGGCATCGGTCAGCAGGCCGACATTGCGGCCGCGCCGCACCCGCGCCAGCGCCAGCTGCTGCGGCAGCGCGGTGACGATCTCTTCCTCGCGGATGAAACCGAATGGCATCAGGTAGCGTTCGGTGCCGCTGGCGGTGGTGGTCTCCAGTTCGGCCAGCATGCTGGGCATCACGTTCGGCCGCGACTGCGATGCCGGCAGGCGGGTCGCCAGCGCAATGCGCACCGACTGCAGCGCTTCCTGCTTGGCGGCATACCAGCGACGTTTTGGCAGATAGGCCGGCAGCACATCCTTTTCCAGCGTGCCGCGGCGCGGCGGCTCGAGAAGTTCGGTGATGGCATGGCGCAGCACCAGCGTCTGCAGCTCGGGCAAAGGTTCCGGCGCCGGCGTGTGCCATGACGGCATTTTCGTTTCGGCGGCGAGCAGGAACCAATAGAAGCCGTAGGGCGGCAGCGTCAGCAGGTAGGGCAGCTGGCCGATCGGCGGGAACGCCGAACCGCCGATCATTTCCAGCGGCACGCGTCCGGCATACGCGGACAGGTCGAGTTCCACCGCCTGCGCCGAGCGCGACACGTTGGCCACGCAGAGTATGGTTTCGGTGTGGTCGTCCTTGCCATGCTCGCGCAGGTAGGCCAGGATGCGTCGGTTGGCCGGATAGAGCATGGTCAGCGAGCCGCGGCTGAACGCGCAGTGCTGCTTGCGCACCGCCAGCATGCGGCGCATCCAGTTGAGCATCGAGTACGGATCGGCGGACTGCGCTTCCACGTTCACCGCCTGGAAGCCGTACAGCGGGTCCATGATGGGCGGCAGCACCAGCCTGGCCGGATCGGCACGGGAGAAGCCGCCGTTGCGGTCCGACGTCCATTGCATCGGTGTGCGCACGCCGTCGCGGTCGCCGAGATGGATGTTGTCGCCCATGCCGATCTCATCGCCGTAGTAGATGATGGGCGTGCCGGGCATCGACAGCAGGAAGCTGTTGAGCAGCTCGGTCCGCCGCCGGTCGCGTTCCAGCAGCGGCGCCAGGCGGCGGCGGATGCCGAGATTGATGCGCGCCCGCTTTTCCGACGCGTAGTAATTCCAAAGGTAATCGCGTTCCTTGTCGGTCACCATTTCCAGCGTCAGCTCGTCGTGGTTGCGAAGGAAAATGGCCCACTGGCAGTCGGCGGGAATCTCGGGCGTCTGGCGCAGGATGTCGGAAATCGGGAAGCGGTCTTCCTGCGCCAGCGCCATGTACATGCGCGGCATCAGCGGGAAGTGGAATGCCATGTGGCATTCGTCGTTGTCGCCGAAATACTGCTGCACGTCTTCCGGCCACATGTTGGCCTCGGCCAGCAGCATGCGGCCCGGATAGCTGCGGTCGACCGCATCGCGAATCTGCTTGAGGATCGCATGCGTTTCGGGCAGGTTTTCATTGCTGGTGCCTTCGCGCTCGATCAGGTAGGGCACCGCGTCCAGCCGCAGGCCGTCGACCCCGAGGTCGAGCCAGAATTCCATCACGCTCAGAACCGCTTTCAGCACCTGCGGATTGTCGAAGTTCAAATCCGGCTGGTGAGAATAGAAGCGGTGCCAGAAAAAGGCATTGGCCACCGGGTCCCAGGTCCAGTTGGACTTTTCGGTATCGCAGAAGATGATGCGCGTGTCGGCATAGGCTTCGTCGGTGTCCGACCAGACATAGAAGTTGCGCTGCGCGGAGCCGGGCTTGGCCTTGCGCGCGCGCTGGAACCACGGGTGCTGGTCGGAGGTATGGTTCACCACCAGCTCGGTGATCACCCGCAGCCCCCGCCGGTGCGCCTCGGCGATGAAGCGCCTGGCATCGGCCATGGAGCCGTAGTCGGGATGCACGCCCTTGTATTCGGCGATGTCGTAGCCGTCGTCGCGGCGCGGCGATGGGTAGAACGGCAGCAGCCAGATGGTGTTGACGCCAAGGTCGGCGATATAGTCAAGCTTGTCGATCAGCCCCGCGAAGTCGCCGATCCCGTCATTGTTGGAATCGAAGAAGGACTTCACGTGCAACTGATAGACGATGGCGTCCTTGTACCAGTGCGGATCGTCGCTGAAGCTGAAGTCCGTTTGCGGACTTGTTTTTCTGGGTGTACTGCGGCGATCCATATTCAGGCTCCGGTTTGACTATTGTGGCTAGTTTGGCTGGTGTGGCTGGTGTGACGAACGCGCCAGATGGCATAGGGGCAAACAAAGGGGTCAAGCCTCAGCTGCTGGAATTTGCCATGCCAGCCGAAGCGGCTTCCGCCGACCAGGTCCTCGACTTCCAGCACGCCGTCGTCGGGCACGCCGAATTCCCACAGCGGCAGCTCCAGCGTCGCTTCATGCGCATTGAATGGATCGAGGTTGACGGCCACCATGACCACGTTGTCGCCGAAATGCTCGCAGCTGTCGGCCGGCGGCGTGGTCTTGATATAGAACAGGATGTTGTCGTTCGACGCCGGCAGGAAGCGGATGTTGAGATGCGTCTGCAGCGCCGGGTTTTCCTTTCTGATCCTGTTGAGCAAGGTGATTTCCTGGATGATGTTGCCGGGGCGCTGCCAGTCCCAGGCGCGAATCTCGTATTTTTCCGAATCCAGATATTCTTCCTTACCCGGGACCGGCGTGGCTTCACATAACTCAAACCCGCTGTACATTCCCCACAATCCCGACAGCGTGGTGGCCAGCGCCGTGCGGATCAGGAAGCCCGGGCGGCCGGATTTCTGCAGGAAGACCGGGTTGATGTCGGGCGTGTTGACGAAAAAGTGCGGACGGAAGAATTCCTTGACCGGGCTCTGGCTGAGCTCGGTCAGGTATTCGGTGAATTCTTCCTTGGTATGGCGCCAGGTGAAGTAGGTGTACGACTGCGAATAGCCGACCTTGGCCAGCCGGTACATCATCTTCGGCCGGGTAAAGGCTTCCGACAGGAAGATGGCGTCGGGATGGCGGGCCTTGACCTCACCGATCATCCATTCCCAGAACGGCAGCGGCTTGGTGTGCGGATTATCCACCCGGAATACCTTCACGCCCTCGTTGACCCAGAACAGCACCACGTCGCGCAGCGCGGTCCAGAGGCCGGGAATCGCGCCCTTCGCATAGAAATCGACATTGACGATGTCCTGGTACTTCTTCGGCGGATTCTCCGCATAGCGGATGGTGCCGTCGGGCCGCCAGGCGAACCAGTCGGGATGGTCCTTGAGCCAGGGATGGTCGGGCGAGCACTGGATCGCAAAGTCCAGCGCCAGCTCCAGCCCGTGCCGCGCCGCCTCGTCGCGCAGGCGGCGGAAGTCTTCCAGCGAGCCGAGCTGCGGATGGATGGCGTCGTGGCCACCCTCCTCGGCGCCGATCGCATACGGGCTGCCCGGATCGTCCGGCCCCGGCGTAAGGCTGTTGTTGCGGCCCTTGCGATGCTTGCTGCCGATCGGATGGATGGGCGGGAAATACAGCGTATCGAAGCCCATGGCCTGGATCGCCGGCAGGCGCTTGATGACATCGTCGAAAGTGCCGTGGCGCGCCGGATCGCCGCTCTGCGAGCGCGGGAACAGCTCATACCAGCTGGAGAAACGCGCGGCGGTGCGCTCGACTTCAATACGCATTGTCTGCACGCTGCGCACCGCGAACGGCCGCGCATCAGCCAGCCGCATCGCCTCGGCGGTCGGTTCCGACAGCAGCGCGGTGACGCGCTCGGCATCGCTGGCCGCGGTCTTCAGGCTGCCCGCCAGCGTCTTCAGATAGCCGAAGCTGGAAATGCCCCGACTCTCGGCATGGTCCGCCGCCGCCTGCACCAGCAGCCGGCCCTCCTCCAGTTCCACGCTGACGTTGAGTCCGGCGGCGGTCTTCTTTTCCAGCTCGTCGCGATAGGTGGCGAATACATCCTTCCAGGCTTCCACCGCGAACAGGTAACGGCCGATGCGGGTCAGCGCCAGCGGCGCGGCCCAGCGGTCATTGGACAGGAAGTGCATGCGGGTTTCCTGCCACTCGTCCTGGTCGGCGGCGCGCCACAGCAGCGCCACCGCCAGCTTGTCATGGCCGTCGACGAAGACGTCGGCTTCGATGTTCACCACTTCGCCCACGGTGCGCTTGACCGGGAAGCGGCCATCATCGCAGGCCGGCGAGATCGACTCGATCGCGATGCGCGGCGATTGCGCCGCCTTGGCGACGTCTTCGACAGTCTGCCGCGCCAGGATGGGCGGCAGACGGCGGGCCAGGTAGAGCTGGAAGTCCGCGGCCTCCAGCGTCACCGGCGCGGCGCTTTCCTTCGGGCTTTCCTTTGCGGCCGGCGCGGCGGACACCGGCGGCTTCCTGCGGTCGCTGTCGCGCATGCCGTCGCTGCCGGAGCCCGCTTCCTTGCTCATTTCCTTGCCCGTTTCCCTGCGCTCGACCGGCGCGGGCCAGAGCTTGCGCTCGCGCACGAAGCCGCCGGCGCGTTCCAGCAGCTGGCCCTCGTTGACCGCGCAGGCGCGCATCGGGTCGGAATTGGCCACCAGCAGCAGGGCTTCGGCGCCGTCGGGCGAGGCGCTTTCCCGCAGCAGCACCGCGATGCCGGATTCGACCGTGCTCATCATGCGTAGCCGGCCGCGATGGAAGCGCGCGCCGTGTTCGGCGATGAAGGCATTGGCTTCGCGCAGGTCCGCGCTCAGGTCGATGCCGCCCTCTTCCTGCTGGCTGCGATAGGCTGACTCGCCCGAGGCTCCGGATTCGAAGCCCTGCGGCACCAGGATGCCGTTGCCGGTGGCGGCCGCCATCCTCAGCGCGCGCTGATAAATGCGGCGGCGCGCCTCCGGCTCTTCATTGCCGGCCAGGCGCTCGATGACCGCTTCATTGGGACTGTCGGGAAACGCGATCGGCGGCGCGACGCGCTGCAGCCGCGCCTCCTCTTCCACCAGCCAGCGCGACCGGTAATCCCACCATGCACCGGAGGAGAAGGTGGCATCGAAGCCGCAACCGGCCAGTGCATCCATCTGCTGCGGGGTGCAGCCCGGCGTCCATGCCAGGAAGCGGACATCCGGCCGTTTGCCCTTCATCGCGCCGATCATGCAGGACCACAAGGCCGGCGGCGGTTCGGCGACCGAGGTGCAACGGAAGCCGGCGATGCCCGCCGCAACCCAGTTTTCCAGCCGCTGCTGCCAGTAGCCGCAGATACTGTCGAAAGCCGCCTTGTCGCCATAGCGCGGCACGCGCCGTATTTCCTGCAGGGGATCCCGGCGCGGGTCCGGCAGGTCGTCGTTGTTATCGCGCCGCTCGAACCAGTCGGGATGCCTTTCCAGCAGGACAGGATCGCTGCCGATGCTGCCGATGTCCAGGTCCAGCAGCACGTTCAGCTTGTGCCGCCCGGCGGCCTGCACGATAGCTCGCAAGTCATCAGGTTCGGCCTTCTCTCCCGCCTCGCGCACCAGCAGCACATGATCGAAGCCCAGCGCCGCGCATCGCTCGATGGCGCTGTTGAGCGAATCGCCCGCGCCGGCGCGCCGCAAGCTGATGGAATAAATTCTGGGCAGAAAAGGCATGGTTGTGGGCATTGTCGTCACTGCATCCTCTTTTTAAAAAAAGCGGCATTTCCGTATATGTTGCACTGGCGGAAAGGCTTCCGAAAAATCATTCCAAATAGAGCATCCAAACTGGCAATTTGTTCGCGGACTGAAATGCATAAATCGCAAGCTATCGCGGACTTGCTTGGTGTTTGCGTATCGCGGCGGAAATATTGGCCTGACTGATGCTTCCTACTTGTAGACAAGTCCGACCCGAAGCCGAGAAGCTGCGCACGATTTCATTAAAGCAAGAACTGCAGCGAACCACAATGTTGCCAATAAAAAGTACGCCTGCCTTCCTGTTTGATACATGGCACCCGAGGAACAACAACTTTCGAAGAGATCTTGCTCCTGAAACTGTTATCAACAAACCATCGGAAAAAAGAATAATTGTTTAATGGAACTACCGTTACCGCGAAGTCACTCATCTTTGAATCTAGTTCCAAAACACTCATCACTATTCATTGCAACATTGAAAGGTTTCGCCATGCGCCTCCTTAATAACAACATCAGTTTTTCTCTACTGAAGTTCATGGGGAGCGGCGCGCAGGGATCAAAGGTAACACCGGCTGATATCCAGAGCTCCATTCCGGCGAGTACGCTGCCTTCCGGAATGGAGTCCAGCCTCGGTGGGCGAACATCCGAATATGCAAAAGCCAAGGGCCGGACCATGGCCAAAAAACTGCGCACCATGTTCAAGAATTCCAAGGCGGAAAAATTGCCGCCATCGATTCCTCTGAATCCCGCTGTCGGGCTGCGCGAAGGACTGATAAATAGCCATAAGCGTTTCCAAGGGACGCATTCGGACATCAACAACGCCATGAAAAAATGGAAGGATGGGGACGAAACCTTGCACTTCCTGCTGAGACCCTTCGTCCAAGCGGTAAAGAAACAACCCGGAGTTCCCCAAACCTATGGACTGCGCTCCGGCGTGACCGGCCTGCAAGGCATGGCGACAATGGAGTGCGGCGCATCCAAAGAACTTCGCGATGCGGCGATCAACTTAAGCACGACACCGATTTTCATCATGAAATCGCCGGATGGAACGGAGAAAAAATATACGCTGTTGGACTTCGGCACCCCGGGCGAGCATGGGATCGGGAAGATTGACGACCTGAACCTGCCGAAGGAACAAAGAGCGCAAGTTGCGCAGCGTCTGGGACTTGCACTTACCGAACTGAGTAATCTTGGCAATGCCTATATCAAAAATGGAGCGGTTCCCGCGCCGCTCATGGATCGGGCCAATTGCGTCGTTCTTACCCCTCCTAGCTCAGACCCAGCACCGCGCAATTCACTACGCAGGCCGGACGCCAGGCCTAAAGGGCCAAGGCCTATGCCTATGCCTCGTCAGGCGGCACAGGAGACCAGACGCCCACCAGGAACAAGCCCAACCGAGGCGCAGGCATCAGTGCCTCGCGCCAATACGCCGAGCCTGGAGTTTTTGAGCACGCTTGCGGGGAGCTACCTGTCAGTCGAAGAATTGCAGCCGATACTCGACGACCCTAGCAAGCTGACCGACATGGCAGCGGTCCTCATCGAACGTCACAATCAGCATACGCAGGGTCGTTAAGCGAAAGCCGTGCACAAGCCTGGTGGATAAGGCACGCTTGACGCCCGCGCACAGCAGTTCCAGTACTCAAGGAATGGTTCATCGCTTTAAAACTGCGGTAGAAATTCGTATTGTTATTCTTGGGCTTTGCTTTTGTAATAGCGGTCGTTTTTCCCGATACCCTTCCTGGCACGCCTTGAATGCGCGTGTGCCGCTACCCCCACGGATTTGCTAGAGCGAATCCTCGTGCTGGACTTCAAAGCACCGCATCAGGTCTTCATGAGCTAATTACGATCTCATGAATTAATCAGCCCTTGCACTTCCTACATTTATCCATCCCCGCCCTCGCCCGCATCTACTCTTTCGCCCGACAATCTTGGCAAAACCGTCAGATCACAAAATCTCGGTCACTCGATGCCGCCCAAAACTTATCATTCATGGCTGCAAAATTGTTCTCGAATGGTTGCGCTTGGGGAACAAAACGCTCTGATCTTGCATCTAGGACATTGCGTATTTCCGGAAGTCAACGGATAGTAACGTTTATGCAGTCAACTAATAGTGATCG
Source organism: Noviherbaspirillum album (assembly GCF_035916955.1). Lineage (NCBI taxonomy): Bacteria > Pseudomonadati > Pseudomonadota > Betaproteobacteria > Burkholderiales > Oxalobacteraceae > Noviherbaspirillum > Noviherbaspirillum album. The sequence goes on from NZ_JAWIIV010000001.1 coordinate 25,663, forward strand.
ATATTGATAACAATGCATCCGTACGGTGCGGCCAGCCTTGCGGAATCAAGCCGACAACATTGATTGCACAGTGACCCTATGAGCATATGAGACAGTCATGATCATCTACCAGGTATATCCCCGCAGCTTCCAGGATTCGAACAACGACGGCATCGGCGACCTGGCCGGCATCGAACAGAAGCTTTCCTACATCAAGAGCCTTGGCGTCGACGCCATCTGGATCAGTCCCTTCTTCAAATCGCCGATGAAGGACTTCGGCTATGACGTGTCGGACTATCGCGCGGTCGATCCCATCTTCGGCACGATGGAAGACTTCAAGAGTCTGATGAAGCGGGCAAAGGCGCTGGACCTCGGCATCATCGTCGACATGGTCATTTCGCACACCTCGGAAGAGCATGCCTGGTTCAAGCAGAGCCGTGCCAAGGAAAACAACAAGTCGGACTGGTACCTGTGGGCCGATCCGAAACCCGACGGCAGCCCGCCGAACAACTGGGTCTCGGTATTCGGCGGCTCCGCGTGGCGCTGGGATGCTGAGCGGCGCCAGTACTACTTCCATTCATTCTTTTCCAGCCAGCCCGACCTCAACATGCACAATGCCGAAGTGCAGGCCGCGGTGCTGAAGGAAATGGACTTCTGGCTGGACATGGGCGTATCGGGCTTCCGCTTCGACGCCTGCAACCATATCTTCCAAGACCAGCTGCTGCGCAACAATCCGCCGCGCGAGGATACCAGCGCGGCGCTGCATCCCTACGGTTTCCAGCTGCATATCTATGACCAGGCCCGTCCCGAGATGGACGCCTTCCTGGAAAAGATACGCAAGCTGCTCGATGCCTACGGCGCCTTCAGCCTGGCCGAAGTCGGCGGACACGATGCGCTCAAGCTGATGGGCCAGTACACCAGGCCCGGCCGCCTGCACTCGGCCTACAGCTTCGCGCTGATGCAGCCCGACAGCAGCGCGCCCTACGTGCGCAATGTGATCACCACGCTGGAAGAAAGCATCAGGCCGCCCGGTTCGCCCTGCTATGCATTGAGCAATCACGACAAGCCGCGCGTGGCGAGCCGCTGGCTCAACGGCCGCGACCCGGATCAGAATGCGAAACAGGCGCTGGCCCTTCTGTTCGCGATGCGCGGCGACATCTGCCTCTACCAGGGCGAAGAGCTCGGCCTGCCCCAGGCGGACGTGCCCTACGAACGCTTGCAGGACCCGTTCGGCAAGACTTTCTGGCCCAAGTTCAAGGGCCGCGACGGCTGCCGCACGCCCATGCCATGGACCGATGCGCCGCATGGAGGCTTCAGCCGTGCAGAGCCGTGGCTGCCGGTAGATCCGGTGCACATCGAAATGAACGTCGACAGGCAGGACTCCGACAAGGATTCCATTCTCAACTTCGCGCGCCAGATGATCCTGCTGCGCAAGACACGGCCGGAATTCAGCCAGGGCGGCATCACGCTTCTCGATGCGCCGGATGGCGTGCTTGCTTTCTCCCGCATGCATGAAGGCTCGGAAATCGTGTGCCTGTTCAACATGGACGTGAAGGAAAAGAGCGTGGCGCCAGTCGATGTAGGCACCGTCATCATGAGCAGGAACATGATGGTTGACGGCCGTACCGTGAAACTGGACGTGAGCGGGTTCTGCTTCCTGCAGGGCTAGCCGCTCCTATCGTCCTGACATCCGGAACACAGGCGGCGCATCGTCATATCGATTGCCGGCTATGCCGCCCGGCCTAGCCGGCGGCATTCTCCGGCCTCACCATGGTTTCGTCGATGCGAACCTGAGCTTGATGAAGTCGAGGAACTGGGCAACGCGCGCGGAAATTCCCTTGCGGGCGGGCGTAAGAGCCACGATGTCCGCCGAGTCGAAGTCCCAATCGGAAAGCAGGCGCTTAAGGGTACCGCTCCGGACAAGCGGCGCGACATCCCATTCCGAGCGCAACATCACCCCCAACCCGTTCACCGCCCAGTTGCGGATGACCTCGCCATCATTGCTGGTCAGGCTGGTGGCCACGCGTATCGCCTCACGCCTGCCGCCGCGCCCTTTCGCGTTGGACCGGGGCCGGAAATGCCAAAGCGTGACGTCTTCATCGTTTTCACGCAGGCACAGGCAGCGGTGCTGCAATAGCTCCGCCGGATTGCTTGGTTCGCCGTAGGTCTTCAGGTACTTCGGACTTGCGCAGATCCACCGTTCATTGCGTGCAATGCTGTGACCGATCCAGGAAGTGTCGCGAATATTGCCGATGTGGATAACGACATCCGCATCCTGGTTTTGCGCCCACGGGTTTTCAGCAAGTTCGAGGCCTATCCGCAGTCCCGGGTTGGACATCGAGAACTCCGCAATCAGTGGCGCAATATGCAAGCGCCCGAATCCGAACGGGGCAACGATCTTCAGCGGCCCCGCCAGCGCCCTGCCTTCCGAGCCCAAGGCTTCGGGAAGCGCCCTGAGCCTTTCCAGGGTTGCTTTCGCTTCAACCACCAGGTGCTCGCCCTCGGCCGTGAATCGCAGATTCCTGGCATTACGAACCACAAGGCTGACCTTGAGTTCGCCTTCAAGACGCTTCAGTCGCATGGAAAGCGCACTCGGCGTGAGGTCCAGCGCACGCGCCGCCGCGGTTAAAGACCCGGTCCGGTTCAGCGCCTCGAACAATTCAAGATCCTCAATCCTTATCATTCAATTTTCCTTAAGCATAGTTCGCGTGTAGCTTAAACCAAACTGACGATTCGCTGCCTATACTTTTGTCCGTGGGGTCCATGAAAAGACCCGGACGCTGCTGTTCCCCGATCAACCTCCACTGAAGGCAAACGTCGAATGAAATCGCACAGCGATAAAGCCCCTGAATTTCCAAAAGCAGTTCTTTTCGATTTACTTACCGCCCTGCTGGACTCGTGGAGTGCCTGGAACGCCGCGGCCGGTTCGGAGCAATCGGGAAGGACGTGGCGAGCGGAATATCTGCGACTGACGTATGGATGCGGCGCCTACATTCCGTACGAGATACTCGTACGGCGCGCGGCGGAGAACACCGGCCTTGGCACAGACGCCGCGGACCGCCTCGAGTCGGAATGGGAAACCTTGCCGGTATGGAGCGGCGCCAACGAAGTGCTTTCCCAGCTATCGGGCAAGACGAAACTGGCGGTCGTCACCAATTGCTCCACGCGCCTGGGACGCGTTGCCGCCGAACTCCTGAATGTCAAGTGGGACTGCGTCGTAACAGCCGAGGAGGCCGGATACTACAAGCCTGACATCCGGCCTTATCGCATGGCGCTCGACAGCATGGGTGTCGGAGCCTCCGAAGCAGCGTTTGTTGCAGGCTCTGCATATGACCTCTTCGGAACCTCCAAAGTCGGCTTGCGAACCTATTGGCACAATCGCGTCGGACTGCATAGGCCGGAGGGTGCGCCCGAGGCGGATTTCGAATCGCAGACGCTGGACAAGTTGATCCCGTGGCTCAAAGGAGAAGCACGATGAACGGCACGACAACCCTGAAATCACTTGTTGCCATCGCCTTCCCTTGCCTGCTGTTGGCCGGGCCGGTCGGAGCGCAGGCGCGATATCCGGACAAGCCCGTAACGATAGTCGTGCCATTCGCGGCGGGCGGACCAAGCGACGCCTTGGCCCGTGCGGTCGCACAGCAGATGACCAAGTCCCTCGGGCAGCAGTTTATCGTTGAGAACGTCGGCGGCGCGGGAGGAACGATAGGATTGAACAAGGTGGTCAAAGCCGCGCCGGATGGATATACGCTAGGTTTCGGCACCAACGGCACGCATGTCGCCAATGTCGCCCTGTACAAGAAACTGCCCTACGATCCTCAAAAGGATTTTGTACCCATTGGACTGATTGGCAGTGCGCCATTGGTGCTTCTGGCCCGCTCCTCGCTTCCCGTTTCAAACCTGAAGGAATTCGTCGACTATGTGCGCGTGAACCGGGCCAAGATGTCTTACAGAAGCGCGGGCACCGGCTCCATCTCTCATGCAGGTTGCGTGATGCTGCTCTCGGCCTTGAAGGCGGATGTGATCCATGCGCCATATCGCGGAGTCGGCCCAGCCATGAATGATCTGATGGGTGGCCAGATTGACTTCATGTGCGATCAGACCACAACCGCGCTTCCTCAAATCGCCGGCGGCAAGATAAAAGCGGTCGCAGCACTAAGCGCCCAGCGCGTGCCGCAATTGCCAGGCGTTGCGACGGCGGCGGAGTCGGGCTACGCCGGCATAGATCTCCGTTCATGGAATGCCTTGTTTGTACCCAAGGGGACGCCGGCAACTATCGTGACAACGCTTCAGGATGGCCTTGCCAACGCGTTGCGCAATCAGGATTTCGCCACGCAAATGCAAAAGGTGGGCGTCGAGGTGGCGAGCGGCAAAGGGGCTGCGCCTGGTGCCGTGACGGATCTGATTTCCCACGGCATAGCCACCGAAGTCCCCGAATTGAAAACCCGCGTCGAATATCTTGATTAAAGGAAGAGTCGTGACCAACCATTCCGCATTGCCAACGCCGTCGGCTTTGATCGATGAAAAAAAAATGTCCTGCAACATAGACCGCATGCAGCGTCGTATCGCCGAGCTCGGTCCGCGTTTCCGCCCGCATGTGAAAACCTCAAAATGCCTTGAAGTCGTCCAACGCCAGCTTGCCGCGGGAGCGCAAGGCATCACCGTATCGACGTTGAAGGAAGCGGAGAACTTTTTTGCCGCGGGGATCGACGACATACTTTACGCAGTATGTCTTGCACCGAACAAAATCGAGCAGGCAGCCTCGCTGATCGACCGGGGATGCAGGCTTACCGTTGTCGTTGATTCAGCGGCGGCAGCGGGCATGATCTCGGCCAGGAAGACGCCACTTGGCAAGACATTTCGAACCATGATCGAAGTCGATACCGATGGACATCGCTCCGGTATCCGGCCGCAGAGCGAAGAACTCCTGGAGATCGGGAAGATACTTGCGGGCGGCATTGCCGAACTCGCAGGCGTGATGACGCACGCCGGCAGCTCGTACGATGTCGATACGCTCGAGGCGCTCCAGGAAATCGCGGAGCAGGAGCGACGGTTGTGCGTCCTTGCTGCCGAACGCCTGCGAGGCGCTGGCTACGATTGCCCCGAAGTGAGTATCGGTTCGACTCCCACTGCACTGTCGGCCCGTTCTCTCGAAGGGGTGACAGAGGTAAGAGCCGGCGTGTATGTCTTCTTCGATCTGGTCATGAAGAATGTAGGCGTGTGCGGGATCGACGACATCGCACTCTCGGTGGCAACAACGGTGATTGGTCATCAGCCTGAAAAGGGATGGGCGATCGTCGACGCGGGCTGGATGGCCATGAGCCGGGACAGGGGAACCCAGAAACAAAAGAAAGACTATGGTTATGGCGCCGTGTGCGACATCTCGGGTGCCGTCATTCCTGGCTTCATGCTGGCCAGCGCCAACCAGGAGCACGGCATCCTGGCAGCGGAGAACGGGATCGCCGCGCAAGACATCGCCCGGATTTTCCCGATCGGAACGCAGCTGCGCATCCTGCCTAACCATGCATGCGCGACAGGCGCGCAATTCCCCGAATACCGAACAATAAATAACGACGGCTCCACGGCTGTCTGGGAGAGATTCCATGGATGGTAAGCCCACCCCCGTGATACCCGGAGGCATGGCGGAGCCTGCGGGACACTACAGTCATGCAGTAACTTGCGGCGGCCTGGTTTATATTTCAGGCCAGCTTCCCATCGCACCCGACGGCACGAAACTGGCGTCCGAACCGTTTGCCAAACAGGCAGCCCAAGCGCTTGCCAACGTGGAAGCGATACTGGATACGGCAGGCGCTTCGGTCTCCAGCCTGGTGCAGGTCAGAATCTACATTGCAGACATCGGACTATGGCCCGACTTCAATGAAATCTATGCACGCTGGTGCGGACAGGCGAAGCCGGCGCGTGCAGTGGTACCCGTTCCGCATCTGCACTACGGCTGTGCCTTGGAAATTGAAGCTGTAGCGGCAATCATCGCTTAATTCAAACCACCTGGAGCGCAAGGACGCCAGCCTGCTGCTTGATCGTTCAGCATCCCGATCTTGGGACCGGCGTCCTTGGAAAGCTGCGCTGCGGCGTTGAGGCGGCATCGATGCCTTCGCTTCTGTCGGCCATCATTATCCATCGCCACGAGCTAGTTGCCTGTTGCCTTTTACTTGTTGTCGCAGGAGTACTGCAGAGAATTTCCGGGATCAGGCATAATTCCACCTATCCCTAATTTGCGAGCTTAGAGCGAGTTGCTCCCGCCACTTCGCGCGCTTACCCTGCAAGGACGCGTCGGCGTGGAATCCAAACTTCCTGATGTAAAAGACATTGCGCTGGCCATCGCCGAAAACTCGGCTCAAGGCATTGTCGTCATGAGCGAAAACGGGCATTGCCTTTTTGCCAATCGCGCGTGGACCGAAGTCACGGGCTTTACGGCAGACGACATGAATGGAAAACCGGTTCATGACTGGGTCCATCACCATCACCCGGATGGCCGGCCCTTCCCCATTCATGAGTGCCCGATCGGCTGCATCCTGGGGAGTAGCGCGAGCGTGCGCAATCACCGCGACCTGTTCTTCCGCAAGAACGGCTCGCCTTTCCATGTTTCCTGCTCCGCCAGCCCGATCATCATCGATGGCGTGCCGGTCCTGAAAATCCTCGAGATTCGGGACGTTTCCGCAGAAGTGGAACTGGACAAACGCAAGGATGAATTCCTGGCGATGCTTGCTCACGAACTGCGCAATCCGCTGGCGCCGATTTCGGCAGCCGCAGACCTGCTGTTGCTGGGTCGACTTGATGGCACGGGAATCCACCAGTGCAGCAAGATCATTGCCCGGCAGGTCGGCCACATGACCGGTCTGATCAATGACCTGCTTGATGTTTCACGCGTGACGCAGGGGCTGGTTGAACTCCGGAAGGAAAACCAGGATATCCGGACGGTCATCGCCGAAGCGATTGAACAGGTCCGTCCATTCGTCGATAGCCGTCGCCACTGGATAGCGGTGAACACTCCGCCGGAAGCGGCTTTGGTGCATGGCGACCGCAAACGCCTGGTGCAGGTCTTTGCGAACGTGCTCGGCAATTCGGCGAAATATACGCCCGACGGCGGCGAGATTGAGGTCAGCATCGAAACACTGCCCGAGACGGTGCAAATCATGATTGCAGACAACGGCATCGGCATGACGCCGGAAATGTGCCAGTCGGCCTTCGACCTGTTCACCCAGGCGGAGCGTACGTCGGATCGTGCGCAGGGCGGTCTGGGAATCGGCCTCGCGCTTGTACGCAGCCTGATCACCCTGCACGACGGCACGGTGACGATGCATAGCGAGGGCTCCGGTACGGGCACCACTGTTACCGTCAGCCTGCCTAAGCTGGCAATCGGCGCCGGCATGGCACTCGAGGAGCGGAGGCATGTCTCGATCGCCGCTGCGAGGCGGCCCCTGAACATCATGGTGGTGGAAGACGGCCGGGATGCCGCGCAAACGCTTGGTATGCTGCTGAAGGAATTCGGGCATGCGGTCTGGCTTGAACATGATCCTTACATGGCATTGGAAGCTGCCCGCGGCGCGGTCTATGATGCGTTTCTGATCGACGTGGGACTTCCCGGCATGGACGGCATGGAGCTGGCACGCCGGATCCGGTTGCAGCCACGGCACGCGCAAACGCTGATGATTGCGGTGACCGGCTATGGCCAGACGTACGACAGGCAAAACGCAATCGCAGCCGGCTTCGACCACTACCTCATCAAACCCCTCAACCTGCGTCAGCTCACCGACATTCTCGACCTCGCAGCCGCAGATTGAGCCCGCAATCTGCGGCTGCCATGGGGTATAGGCAGCACAGGTGGCTGATAGCGGGATGAATCTTGTCGCGTGAATTCATTGAGGAAGCAGGAGATGATGCTGTTTAACGCATCGCTGAGCTCCGACGCTCCATGCCGCTTAAATCAACGTTGGACACGCCCCGCATTTTCAATGCGGCGCCGACCGGACTCTTAAGACCGCTCCACTTCATCCATGGGCGATGGAGGTCTGGACCCTCGCTCAATGCAGCCGAAGAACTCTCGAGCACAGCGCACCGAGGTTGGATGATGGAGACCCTAGCTCATCCCATGTTCTGGGTATATCTTTACCAATTGCTCTATGGCAGCATGCCGTGATCTAGGATCTGGCGTGACCGGCGCCCCTTCCGGATTATTGTCGCCTTTTCAATAGGTAATCAAGCCGATCAGCTTATTGAAGATCTGCCATCTGTTATCCACCGACCCGCCGAGAGCGGGCATACATCAACTCAAACCTTCAATACTCAATCCAGGTATAAACTGAATGAAGATCATCTACGTCCTAACAATCACCGCCACGCTTCTCTTTTCCGGATGTGCTTCTGTAGAGATGGCCTCAAAGGAAGATGCAGCTAAAGCGAAGGAATTTAATCCGCCGAGTCAGGGCAATGCCGGCGTATACATCTATCGTGACAGCTTCGTTGGCAAGGCTCTCAAGAAGGATGTATGGATTGACGGAAAATGCATTGGAGAGAGTGCACCGGATGTATTTTTCTATACGGAGGTAGAGGGCGGGAAAAATCACAAGGTCGACACGGAATCCGAGTTTTCGCCGAATACACTTGATTTAATGTTCGAGACGGGGAAGAACTACTTCATTCGGCAATTCATCAAGATGGGTGTATTTGTTGGCGGCGCGGGATTAGAGCAGATCCCGGAAGAGCAAGGAAAAATAGCGGTTGCCAAGCTGGAAATGGCTAAACCGGGAAAGTGCAGCCCGACCCAATAACCGCGGGCCCTAACACGCCATGGGAGCTGATGGAGACAATCGGCCAGTCAAGCGCCGCCGAGCCTATGCTTGCTACTCATTCAGGGCCGATCACCGGAACCTGCAGCAGAACACCAAACGGTTTGCGGCGAACGGCAAACGCTTGAAATTCTCCCCATCGTCGTGAATGTAAGCCGATGGACAGCGCGAGCCGTCAGCATGCCAATTGGTATGCCGAGTCAGGCCTCATGGCGATCACTACGACCGCACCTTGCCAACCCGGCGATTCACCTGGGGCATCAATCCAATTCCCGTGCCGGCCTGGTCTCGGGCCGGTCGCAACTCTCAATGCGCCTCGCACGCATTTTCCTGCGAACACTCCCGTCATATCAATTCGAACGCCACCCATCCCTTGACCTCAACTTTACTTTAGGTTTTACACTTCCCATTATTCCAGGACATCGACCAAGAAGGAGGTGCAATGAATAAACGGATTCGTGTGGCAATCATCTATGGCAGCGCGCGTGAAGGACGGCTGTGTGATCGGCTGGTGGAATGGGTCCGTGGGCAGATGGCGGATCAATCCATGTTCGATATCGAGTTGATTGATCCCCGGGCAATGGCCCCTGGCTGGAATGCTCCCGGCTCAAGGGAAGACGGCTTGTCGCGCCTCAAAATGCTCATCGGCGAAGCGGACGCCTTCGTCGTGGTGACGCCCGAATACAACCATGGATATCCGGCGCCGCTGAAAGAGATCATCGACGCCGCTTACCAGGAATGGAATGCGAAGGTGGTCGGGTTTGTCTCGTATGGCGGCACTTCGGGCGGCATACGGGCAGTGGAACAGTTGCGGCAGGTCTTCGCCGAGTTGCACGTTGCCACGGTCCGGGACGGAGTCAGCGTTGCCAACGTGTGGGATCGGATCGGTGCGGATGGAAAACTGGTGCCGACCGAGTCCATCGAAAATGCGCTTTCCAGGATGATGAAACAGCTTGCCTGGTGGGCCTACGCCTTGCGCGACGCACGCACAGCCACGCCCTATCGTGAGATCGTCCAATGAGTCGTTGCAGATCCGGCCCGAAAATATGTTGGGCCGGATCCCCTCACCCCGACCCTCTCCCAGAGGTTGAGGGTGAGATCAGCGCCCCGAAAAATGAACCATTTTTCGGGCCGAATCAATAAATGCCGGTTTCCATCCCGGTCAGCTCTGGCGAATTGTCATGAAGTACTGTCTGCAGAGAACTTGTCAGTTCAATTAGTCTCCAAATTTTGCTCGTCGCAGTGTTCAGTATCAGCGGAGGCCTAATGACGTTGCCGAACTTGATGGTCAACTCCATCCTTTATTTTTTCATTCCCTTGTGGATCATCGTCGGCTTCGGTGACTGGCTATTCCATCGCATCACGAAAATCAGCGAGACCTCCGGCGTCAAGGAATCGCTGCTGCATCTCCTGATGCTCAGCGAAATCGGCATACCCTTGCTGATGGGCCTGTTCCTTGAAATCAATGCACTGGTCCTGGGCATTATGCTTATCGGATTTCTTGCGCATGAAGCGACCGTTCTGTGGGACCTGCGGTATGCGGTCGACAAGCGAACCATCCTTCCCGGCGAGCAAGTCATTCACAGCTTCCAGGAACTGCTTCCGCTGATGATGCTTGTGCTGCTTGTCTTTCTGCATTGGGAACAATTCGTCGCGCTGGTTTCGATGAACGGCCAAGCCGATTTTCAGCTCCGGATGAAGGAGAACCCGCTTCCGCCGTCTTACCTTGCGGGAGTCATTGCAGGCGCCGGCCTCCTGATCGCCTTGCCTTACATGGAAGAATTCTGGCGCTGCTATAGTGCCTCGGACAGACGGCGCGTGGTGATGAACAAGCCTGCGGAGAGACTGATGCCCGGACGGGATGCATGAATGTCGCGGGTGATCGGGGCTTCAATAAAAGCAGGACCCGGCCCGGCGCGGCCGCAACTCTATCTTGCTGACAGCCCGGGCAGCATCGTTCCCGATGCCGTCGACATGCTGCCGCAGCCTGCCGGCGAAGACATGAAACTTAACAGCGTTCAACGCAATTCCGAATCAAGGACAGCTATGTTCAAGAAACTGCTATCAGGCATCGGGGCATTCAAGCAGCGCATGCCGCAAGCGCAGAATGCCTTGCCGGGACGCGCCGCACCGCTCCCGTTGCACAATGCCCACTTTGTCCATGGTCGTGAATTGGCCGGTAGATTTCCCGAAGGCCTGTTGTCGGCGTACTTCGGCATGGGTTGCTTCTGGGGAGTCGAACGGCTCTTCTGGGCGGAGCCAGGCGTACACACGACGGCAGTCGGATATGCCGGCGGATTCACCCCTAACCCGACGTATCGGGAAGTTTGTTCCGGCGAGACCGGACATGCCGAAGTGGCGCTTGTCGTGTATGACCCGGCGGTTTGCCCGTTCGACAGACTATTGAAGATTTTCTGGGAAAACCATGATCCGACACAGGGCATGCGGCAAGGCAATGACATGGGCACGCAGTACCGGTCCGCAATCTACTGCACCGAGGGCGGTCAATACGCGGCGGCTGAAGCGAGCATGACGCGCTTCCAGGCGCAGCTTTCCCATGCGGGCCTGGGACAAATCACGACGCAACTCGTCTATCCCGCTCCACCCTTCTATTATGCCGAGGACGATCACCAGCAATACTTGGCGAAGAACCCCGGAGGGTATTGCGGCCTGCAGGGGACCGGACTGACCTGTTCCATTCCGCAGAGTTAGCCAACTCAGCCAAGTCAGCCGATTCCGTTGAATCCGCTGGAGCAGTCTTAGGCGGACGGGCAGATTTCTTCAGTTATGTAAAAGGCCTGGTCGCAAGGCAATTCGAACCAACTCGTGGCGCGGTTGTCCGATTTTCATCGCAGCATAAATAAACGAAACATTGCGGCAGACGATCGTCCATGCGAAGTCTGCAATCGGCGGCATGCAGGTTTCCTGATTTTCGATCAAGACGGTTTTTCAACGGCGCCAGCGGCATGCCGGGCAGCGTATGGATGCTATTACCTGCGGATATGGACGGTACCGGAATTTCCCTCTGGAGCACAATCATGCTTGATACTCAAATATAAAAATGTTTATCAACGGAATAGAAACGGCCGTACCGGAACATCGTTACTCGAAGATCGAATGCTGGGACGCATTTCAGCGATCCGAATGGTTCAACCGTTTGGGACCGCGCGCGCATGCCGTCGCCCAGGCGGTGCTTCTGCGCGACAACGGCATCGAAACCCGCCACCTTGCGCTTGACTCGCTCGACGAAGTGTTCGATATCGAACCGAACGCCCTGCATGCACGCTTCCTTTCCAATGCTCCGCAGCTGGCCCGGCAAGCGGGGATGGGCGCACTGGAACGTTCCGGCCTGCGGCCCTCCAGCATCGATGCGGTCGTGGTCAGCACCTGCACCGGTTATCTTTGCCCCGGACTCAGCGGCTATGTCATCGAAGCGCTGGGTTTGCGCCCCGACGTGCAAGCCTTCGATCTGGTCGGCCAGGGCTGCGCCGCGGCGCTGCCGAATATGCGGTTGTCCAATTCGTTGCTGGCGGCGGGCCAATGCAATCATGTGCTGTCCGTCTGCGTGGAGGTCTGCAGCGCCGCGATGTATCTCGACGAGGACCCGGGCGTACTGATCAGCGCCTGCCTGTTCGGCGACGGCGCGGGCGCCATGGTCCTTTCCCGGCGGCCTCAGGAGCATCTGCGGCAAATCGAATGGATGCATGCGGAGTCGCTCATCGCCACCGCGGAGCGCGATGCCCTGAAGTTCGAAGAACGGGACGGCCTGCTGCGCAATATCCTGACCCGCCAGGTGCCGAGCCTGGCCGCGCACTACGCGGAACAGGTTCTCGACACCGCGCTGCGCCGCGTGGACATGCGCCGCAGCGACATCGGCACCTGGATCATGCACCCCGGCGGACGGGACGTGCTGCATGCGCTTGAAAAGCAGATGGGCCTGGCCCGGCATGATCTGCGCTACAGCGCGGCGGTCCTTCGCGACTATGGCAACCTGAGCAGCGCATCGGTCTATTTCGTGATGAAGGAGGCCCTGCGCGATCATTGCGAACCCGGTGCATGGTGGCTGTCGTCCTTCGGCGCCGGACTGAGCTGCCACGGCGCGCTGCTCAAGGTTGCCTAGTGGTGCGCCGGCCATGCTGATGAAACCTGCTTTGCCGAGATTGCTGGAAGCCGAGATACTGGACGAACTCGAGGCGGATGATCCGCGGGCGGTCCGCTCGCGCCGCGACCTCCGGCGGATCAACCGGGTCATGGGAAGCGCCGGCATCCTGGCCCGCGCATTGGCAGGCGCACATGCCGCTCCCAGGCGCATGATCGAATTCGGCGCGGGCGACGGCGAGTTGATGCTTCGCCTCGCGCGCCGCCTGTCTTCGCGCTGGCCGCAGGTGCATGTCGTGCTCCTCGACTGCAAGGATCTCGTCTCCCGGGAAACGCGCGAGGGCTTCGCCGGACTGGGATGGACCGTCGAGACTTTGCAAGTCGACATCGATGACTGGATCGCTCACGCCGGACATCAGCGATTCGATATCGCCCTGGCCAACCTGTTCATTCATCATTTCGACAGCGTGCGAATCAGCCGGCTGTTCGATGCCGTCAGCAGGCGTGCCGACATGCTTGTTGCATGCGAACCGAGGCGGGCTCGCCTGCCCCTGCTGGCAAGCCGGATGGTCGGCCTGCTTGGCGCAAATGAAGTGACCCGCACCGATGCGGTACTCAGCGTCAAGGCGGGTTTCGACGGCGGCGAGCTGTCGGAGCTGTGGCCATCCGTCGCATCGGGGTGGGAGTTGAACGAGCGGCATGCCGGATTGTTCAGCCATCTTTTCGTTGCGCGGCGCGCGCGCTGATGTCAATGGAAACCGCCTTCGATGCCATCATCATCGGTGCCGGGCCGGCCGGCACGACTTCAGCCATCCTGCTGGCCGATGCGGGTTGGCGGGTCGCCCTTGTCGACAAGGAAAACTTCCCGAGGGAGAAGGTATGCGGCGGATGCATCGCTGCAAGCAATCTTCCCCTGCTCGAGGCACTCGGCATCGGCGACCGGTTTCAGACGCTGGCCAGCCCTCCGCTGCGCCAGGTGGCCTTCGTATGCGGCGACCGCACGATTCGGGCATCGCTGCCTCCGTATGCCGATGCCGCGCATCCCTGGGGCGCGGCCCTGAGGCGCGAGCATCTCGACGCGCTGCTGCTGGAGCGGGCGCGGCAGTGCGGCACGCATGTCTTCCAGCCCTGGACGGCTTGCACGGTGGAAGGCGACGCCGGTGAGTTCCACTGCCATGTCCGCGCCTTGCGCAATGCCGAGACGCGGGTACTGACCGCACCGGTGCTGATCGACGCGCATGGTTCGTGGCAGCCGCTGCAGTATGGCGCCGGCAAGCCTCAGCGGCATCACTCCCCGTCCGACCTGCTCGCATTCAAGGCCGACTTCGCTGGTGCGAACCTGGACCCGGGCGTTCTCCCGGTGCTTTCTTTTCCGGGCGGGTATGGCGGCATGGTGGTCACCGATCATGACGCCGTCACACTGGCATTCTGCATGCGCCGCGCGACGCTCGAACAGGCCCGGCTTCGATACCCCGGCTGCGGTCCCAACGAGGCCGCCGGGCGCTGGGTCACCGGCCACTGCGGCGCGGTGCGCGACATGCTGGCGGGAGCCGCGCAGGAAAGAAAATGGATCGCGACCGGACCGATCCGTCCCGGCATTCGCATCGGACGGCAGCCGCAGCACGCATTCCTGGTGGGAAATGCGGCTGGCGAGACCCACCCTATCATCGGTGAAGGTATCAGCATGGCAATCCAGTCGGCGGTCCTGCTGGCAAACATGCTCGGGCCGCACCGCGAGAATGCTTCCGATCCGCGATGGCAGTCCGGGATGCGGACCGAGTATGCGCGTGCATGGCGGCGTCACTTTGCCGGCCGCATCCGCCTGGCCGCGGTGTTTGCCCATGCAGCGATGCATCCTGACATCTGCGGCTCCGTGCTTCCCTTGCTGCAGCGCCATCCCGGGCTTCTGGGCCGGTTTGCACGCTGGAGCGGCAAAGTCCGTTCCGGTCCGCGCGTTGGAAATAACCGGATTGTTGGATGTCAATAAGAGCGGGATGCAATGCAACTATTGGTCCGGCAAGAAAAATGGTTCAATTTTCGAGCCGGATCTGTAAGTTAAATAAACCAGAGTGAATAGCCGGAGAGAAAACATGAACATCGTCGAGCGCCTGACCGAAATCCTGGTGAAGGACTACAAGCTGGACCCGGAAAAACTGGTGCCGGAAGCGAGGCTCGATGAACTGGGCGTCGATTCCCTAGGGGTGATGGAGCTGGTCTTCAAGATCGAGGACGAGTTCGGCGTACGCTTCCCGGCCGAGCAGGTCGAACTGGTCACCATCGGGGATGTCGTCGCATACGTGCAGAACGTCATGACGCCGCCTCCCGCAACGGGTGCTGCTGCTGGTGCGGCGGCGAGCCAGGCTCGCACATGAAACGTGTCGCTGTCACCGGCATCGGCGTCGTTTCCCCGCTGGGAAACTCGCCCGGCGAGCTGATGGACAGTCTCGCGGCGGGACGCTCCGGCATCCGGCGGCTGGAATCGGATGACTACAAGCGTTTGACCAATCGGATCGCGGCACCGGCAAACTTCGACCCGGCCTCCGTGGCGGACGGTCCGAAACTTCGCATGATGGACCGAGTCACCCAGTTCGCGCTGGCCGCAAGCCATCAGGCGGCCGCACAAGCCGGACTGTCCCGCGATGATTTAGATCCTGCCCGCACCGGAGTCTTTCTCGGCACCGGCATGGGAGGCGCGCACACGGCGGACGAAGGCTACCGGACGCTCTATGGAGAACAATCCGACCGCATCAAGCCGTTCAGCGTGCTTCTGGCGATGAACAACGCGGCCGCTTCCTGGATAGGCCTGGAATACGGTCTTACCGGACCCAACCTGACGTTCACCACCGCCTGTTCATCGTCCACGGTCGCCATCGGCGAGGCGGCTCAGCGCATCCGCTCCGGAGCGGTCGACATCATGTTCGCCGGCGGCAGCGAGGCGTCGCTGTGGCTGGGCCCGATGAAGGCCTGGGAAGCCATGCGGACAGTCGCCACGGAAGACCCGCAGGACCCGGCCGCTTCCTGCAAGCCCTTTTCCAGGAACAGGAGCGGCATGGTGCTGGGCGAAGGCGCAGCCATTCTGGTGCTCGAGGAATGGGAAGCCGCGCAGGCGCGGGGCGCAAGCATCATGGCGGAAATCATCGGATACGGATTGACGACGGACGTGGCCCACCTGACGCATCCTAGCGTCAAGGGTCAGGCCCTGGCAATGCAGCTTGCACTGCAGTCTGCAGGGACCGATGCGGCGTCGATCGACTATATCAATGCGCATGGCACCGGCACCCTTGCCAACGATGCCGTTGAAACCGCCGCGATCAAGGAAGTGTTCGGACCGCATGCGGCACGCATCCCCGTCAGTTCCACCAAGTCGATGCACGGGCATTTGCTCGGAGCGGCAGGCGCGCTGGAGTTCGCCATCGCCGTGCTGGCGTTGCAGGCCAGGACGATACCGCCTACCGCGCACCTGAAAGATCCGGACCCCGAGTGCGACCTCGACTATGTGCCGAACGTTGCCAGGGAATGCTCTTCAATAGGTACCGTCATGTCCAACTCCTTTGCCTTCGGCGGAACGAACGCGGTATTGCTGGCGCGCAGGCCGCCGTAAGAAGGGTTTGCGCGTGGAAGCGGCATTGCTTTATTCACCGCGGACAGCCAACTCCGCTGCCATCCCTCTCAAAAGATCTACCTCAAGGTCGATACTCCCCAGGATTCATTGCCTGACCGCTCTTGTTTGCTTTCTTGGCAAGCGCATTCCAGAAATTCTGATTTGAATGCGATAGGATCTCGGGGCAGGATTCCACTACAATCTTGCCAAGCTCAATCTGGTAAAGCAGGTTTCATCGTGCAGCCTATACGGATATTGACAGCCACCATTCCTGATGCATTAGCCGTGCTTGGCGAAGCCTATCCCGCGCCCGAGTTCGAATATGACGCGGTCTTGACTCTTGCTGATGCAATTGATCATTTCGAACAGCCATATGACTTGATCGCTTGCAGCGTTCATTTCAACGATGGGCAGTTTTACGATTTTCTCCGGTTGGCGAAGGCGCATCCCGTTGCCAGGGACACGCCGTTTCTGGTGCACTTTACAGGTATGGAGAGCAAGCGCCATTTCATTTCTCAAAGTGTGGAAATTGCGTCGAGGGCATTGGGCGCATCCGAGATCATTCCCATTTACCAATGGCGCAGCGAACTTGGGAACGAAGCCGCCTTCATGAAATACCGGGAAGTTATTCGTAAATGGGTCGGTCGTTAATCGCTTGTTCCAGCCAGCTCAACTATTGCAATCGTTAAGCCCGAAGATGGAATGTCGGCCGAACGCGTAAATGGAACGCATATTCCTGTTTCCCGCCGATGCGGAAACATGCAAATAAAAACATGAAGAAGAAAAATTTGCTTCTTGCCTTCGCATGGGCATTATCGCTGCCCGCCGCAGCCCAGCTGAAAGTGGAATCGGTGGAAATCTCCGGCAAGGATGTCCATGCTCGCGATACAGGTTTCACGCCTGAAATCAACATGCCGCTCCTGCATCCCCCGACCGACCCGGCGGCGGCCAATATCAATGATGCCCTGTACATCGATTTGTTCGGCACGCTTGCGCCGCTCAAGGCCAGCAAGACATTCGATGTCGGGATATTGGTGGGAACGACAGCTCAAGAGTTTTCAGTCACCCGCAATGACCGGATATTCACCGTTGAATTCAATACGGAAACCTGCGGCGCTTACTGTGAAAACCACCAACTCGTATTTGTCTTCGATGCGAGGACAGGCCGACGCATCACGGCGGCTGACGTTTTGACGAGCCCGGGTCAACGCGAAGTCTTGCGGCTGCTGCGCAGGCAGAAGACCGCGGCGTATTCTGAACAGATCAGGATCAACCGGTCCGAGCTGCGAGAACAACGGCACAGGAAGGCAGCCAAGGATGTGATTGATGATCTGCGGGCAAGGATCGAGCTGAATACGGAGTGCCTGTCGCAAGCCAGGATGCCAGTTACTGGCGAAGCAATGCGCTGGCATCGCATCAATCCTGTCAAGGATGCCTTGCTGGTAACGACCTCCCGCTGCAGCAACCATGCGATGCGCGCGCTGGACGACGTGGACCAGGTAACGGTCAAGATCCCTTATGCCGACATCACGGAACATCTGACGCCCTATGGCCGTGCACTATTTCTCGGCGAAGGTGAAGGCAAGCCGGCCGGGGTTTTCGGTCAAGTCTTGCGGGGAAAGATCGGTGCGAACCCGATCACCATGATTCTCTCCAACGACGATGGCGAGGCCGTGTACGGCTCGTACTTCTATAACCGGCAGCGTAAGAAACTGGAAGTCAGCGGTCGGCGCCGGGGCAAGACGATCGAGTTGACCGAAACGGCCGGCGAGGATTTGACACCCACCGGCAGGCTGGCGCTGACGATCGACGGCTTGACCGTCAAGGGAAAGTGGACTGACATGACGGGCACCAGACAGTTTGAAGTGGTAGCCGGCGCTCCGTAGAATTTCTTATACCAATCCCAAGTCATGGAATGACTTGGGGAATGATGGCGAAGGAATGAAGGCATGCCGGCAAGCCGCCGGTGCGCATCTTCACCTCGTTACAATCGGATACTGCCAACGCCGGGCGGGTTCAGGTCAGGGCGGCCGAAAGCGGCGCTTCGGCATCGATGGCTGGATAGTCTCCGTATCCATCGGGCCAGGCCGTCAGGACCTCGAAGCCGCTTTCTGACACTGCCACCATGTGTTCCCACTGCGCGGACAGGGAGCGATCCTTCGTCACCACTGTCCAGCCATCGGCCAGTTCCTTCGTCGCCGGCTTGCCGGCGTTGAGCATCGGCTCGATCGTGAAGATCATGCCGGGCTCCAGCACCAGGCCGGTACGGGGCTGGCCAAAGTGCAGCACCTGCGGGGTGTCGTGATAAATGGTTCCGATGCCGTGCCCGCAATATTCGCGCACGACGCTGAAACCCTCGCGGTGCGCGACGGTCTGGATGGCATGGCCGACATCACCCAGCGTTGCGCCGGGGCGCACCGCGAGGATGCCGGCACGCATTGCCTCGTAGGTCGTGCGCACCAACCGCCTCGCGAGGATCCCCGGTTCGCCGACAAAATACATGCGGCTGGTATCTCCGAACCAGCCGTCCTTGATGACCGCGACGTCGATATTGATGATGTCGCCATCCTTCAGTTGCTTGTCCGAGGGGATACCGTGACAGATGACATGATTGACCGAGGTGCAGATGGTCTTGGGAAAACCGTTGTAGCCCACGTTGGCCGGAATGGCCTTCAGCTCGTCGACGATGTAATCGTGGCAGATCCTGTCGAGTTCGCCGGTGGTGATGCCGGGCCTGACATGCTCCGTGATCATCCTGAGCACGTCCGCCGCGAGTGCTCCTGCGCGGCGCGCCATTTCGATCTCGGCGTCGGAACGAAGGGGAACCTGATTCCTGGTCATTACGCTGCCTCCTGCTCGGCGGCATGCCGGACGACTGCCGGATCAAGCTCTTCAGACTGATGCGCGCTAATCAGCAGTTGGCAGATCTCGCCATAGCTTAATTTTGGATTGAGTTCGGCCAGCATGCCGACCCGAAGCCAGTGTTCGGCTTGAGCATTAATGGAGCGACTGAGCGCGGCACTGGTGGTACGCAGGTTTTCATGCATCTGCTCAGAGATTTTCAGGATTCCCATTTTGACGTGAAATATATGTTTCGTAGGCGATTCGTATACTAGCATAATGTCGCTGTATCGCTGCCAACAACAGGAAGAACAATAGGAAAACAAGATGATCGGCGACAAAAGCGCGGAGGAGCGCTATGAATTGCGTCGAATCGCTGGGTCCAGCCCAGCTACATCCTGTTTCTCATCCGCAACGCTATCGATACTGAATTTGGCGCGTGTACAATACCGGTTCCTCAACAACCGGGATCAGCGGGACAACCGCGTAGTCCTGCCTCAGTGGATATATTGATTATCCTTGGTCTTATTCTTCTCAATGGCGTTTTCGCCATGTCTGAATTAGCCGTAGTTTCTTCCAAACGCATCCGGCTGGAAAAACTTTCCGAAAATGGCAGCCGCGGAGCCCGCGCCGCCCTGCAACTCGCCGACAGCCCCAGCCGCTTCCTTTCGACAGTTCAGGTCGGCATTACGCTCATCGGCATTTTCAACGGTGCGTACGGTGAAGCATCCCTTGTCGAGCGCCTGACGCCGCAAATCGCTGCGATCCCGTCGGTGGCCGAGTATGCGCGCGAAATTGCGCTTGCCATCGTGGTCATCGGCATCACCTTTGCCTCGATCGTGCTCGGCGAACTCGTTCCGAAACGCATCGCCATGCAATACCCGGAAGCCGTCGCCACGATCATTGCCTCGCCGATGCAGTGGCTGTCGAAGGTGGTCTCGCCTTTCGTGAAAATTCTTTCGGTCGCTACCGAAGCCATCATGCGCCTGCTTGGATTGCACAAGCACGAGGAGGCTACGGTGACAGAAGAGGAAATCACGGGGATGCTCAAGGAAGGCACGCATGCCGGCCTCTTCGAAAAGACCGAGCACGACATCGTTACGCGAGCCCTCCGCCTTGACGACCAGCGCCTCGGCGCGCTGATGACGCCGCGCACGGACCTGGAATTCATCGATCTCAACGACACGATGGAAGAGAACCTGGCCAAGATCGCGGACAGCCCGTTCAGCCGCTTTCCCGTGTGCCGCGGCGACCGTTCCGATGTAATCGGCATCATCCATGCCGGCGATTTGTTCGAGCAAGCCATACGCGGCAAGTCCATCTCCAGCATCGACCTAGCGCAGGCCGTCAAGTCGCCCCTCTATGTTCCGGAATCCGTGAGTGCGATGCACCTGCTTGAAACCTTGAAGCAGCACCGTACGGAACTGGCATTCATCGTCGACGAATACGGCGAGATCGGCGGCATGGTCACGCTGAGCGACGTCATGGGCGCGCTGGTGGGCGATGTCGCGGTCGTCGACAACGACCAGCAGGAATCCGATGCCGTGCAGCGCGAGGATGGTTCATGGCTCATCGATGGCGGCGTGTCGCTCGACAGGTTCCGCGAAATCATGGAGTCGGACGTGCGTTTTCCGGAAGAAGCCAATGGGGCATATCACACGCTCGCGGGTTTCGTCCTGACTCAGCTGGGTCATATCCCGGATGCATCGGAACACTTCAACTGGGAAGAGTACCGGTTTGAAGTCGTGGACATGGATCGCCAGAGGATTGACCGGCTTCTGATCTCGCGCATCCCGAAACCCGAAACTGAGTCTGCTCAAGAAACTCAGTAACCTGCCGGCTGCAAGTAACCGCCTGAGCCCTCCGAAAGCCTCTCGAGAGCAGCATAGGCCATCTTTTATAATGGCTCGCTGCTCTCGTTCCCGCCTTTGAATGCTGCCATAGATTCCCATGGCAAGCCTCTTTCGCCCCCACCCGGCGACTTCCAGCAACGCCGGAAGCCGTTGACTACCGGACCACTGCATGGCTCGTCAACATCCAGGTTGACATGCACGACCGCCTGGCGATGACGCTGCAGGATGGCCTGACCGAATGGATCGTGAAGGATCGGGCGCACGGCGTGCTGATCGACATCTCGGCGCTCGATATGGTCGATTCCTTCATTGGCCGCATGATCGGCAACACCGCGTCGGCAGGCTGTATTAGCAGCATTCGAGTCGGGTGAGATCGCGTCCGCGCGAAGGGCGGGTGTCGATCTGGCAAGGGTCCCGGGCTTCGACGAGACCGTCGCCGGCAAGGTTGCCACTGCCGTTACCGAAGCCGCAACCAATATTTTCAAGCATGCCGTTCGGGGAGAAATCGTCCTCAGGCCAATCGGGCATGGCCCGAATCCCGGCATTGAAGTCCTGGCGATCGATACGGCGGCTACAGCCCGGAGCTCGAATGGGATGTCGGCGTCGTGTACCAGCCGATACCCAGCGCAGAAGAATGGCGCGATGCAATCTGCGCCTGCATGGCACGCGCAGAGCCGCGGTGGCGGTTGCACAAATCGACACCGGCCGGGAGACGCTGAGGTTTGCCGGTGCCGGCAACATCAGCGCATGCATCATCGACGGCGCAGTCAAGCACATCGCATCGCACAACGGCATAGTCGGCACCACGATGCGCAGGGCTCAGGATTTTCTTATACATGGCACCCGGATTCGCTGCTGATCATGCACTCCGACGGGCTCGGCACGCACTGGGATCTGGCAAGGTATCCCGGACTGTGCGCAGGCATCCGGCATTGGTTGCCGCTGTTCTTTACCGTGATTTTCGCAGACGTAACGATGACATGACTATCCTGGTACTGCGCCGGAGCCGTCAGCCGGGCAATATGGCGCGTTGAAGCAGGCTCATCCGGCAGGCTCGCTCATTCAAGTGCAGGCGAAACGATGTAGTGATGATGCTGCCGCAGAGTGAAGGTCCGCAATATCGTATCGCCACGGGCACATAGTGACGGCGCTGCTGTCTACCGCAGATCTTTGCCAAGGACAGTACGCCATGACTCGCATCGGATATCACTGCTCGCATGAGCAATACCCTCCCTCCCGCCTGCTCGACAACGCAAAACTGGCCGCGCAGGCCGGCTGGAAGATGGCAATGTGTTCGGATCACTTCCATCCATGGAGCAAACGCCAAGGGCAGAGCGGCTTCGCCTGGTCCTGGCTTGGCGCTGCAATGGAAGCTACGGCATTGAGCTTCGGCACGGTATGCGCCCCTGGCCAGCGCTATCACCCCGCAGTCATCGCGCAGGCTGCCGCGACGCTGGCCGAGATGTATGCGGGCCGCTTCTGGATGGCCATGGGCAGCGGTGAAGCGCTCAATGAAAGCATCACGGGGGAAGCCTGGATACCGAAGGCGCAGCGCCGCGAGCGCACGGAAGAATGCGTCGATATCATGCGGGCGTTATGGGCCGGAGAGACCGTAACCCGCAATGGCCTTATACAGATACGCAATGCCAGGCTTTATTCAAGACCGGCACCCGGGCTGGCCCCGGCGATATATGCGGCCTGCCTGACGCCGGAATCGGCGGAATGGGCGGGCAGCTGGGCCGACGGCATGATTACCGTGTCGCAGGAGCATGCGCAGATGCAGGACGTGGTGGGCGCCTTCCGGCGCGGTGGCGGCGCCGGCAAGCCGATCTACCTGCAGGTGGTGATCAGCCATGCGCCCAGCGAGGACGAGGCGCTGCAGGCGGCCGCAACGGAATGGCGGCAGGCGGCGCTGGACAAGGCTTTGCTGGCCGATCTCGACACCCCGGCAGCATTCGATCGCGCAACCGCCGGCCTCACGCCAGCGGAGATTGCCAAAAGCGTGCGCGTGTCATCCAGCGCGCACCAACATCTGGAATGGCTGCTGAAGGATGCGGAGCTTGGATTCGATACGCTGTTCATTCACAACGTGCATCGCAACCAGCAGGCCTTCATCTCGACTTTCGCGCAAACCGTACTGCCGCATTTCGAGCGCTAGAATTTTTCCTGCCGAGATGGCTGTGCGATACGGCGTGTTGCAAATCGATGCAATGCTAAACGATGCAGAACGATATGAAGTGGTGACGAGGCGCTGCGGGACGATGATGGGAGTTCGGCTCGCGGAAGCCGAGGGGACATGATGTTGCCGGCACGGCACCTTAATGACTCATGGGAGCGCAATGAGGCGCCGTGCGGCGAACCGCAGCAGGACAAGCCCCAGGGCCTGACCTGCCTTGCCGTTCAAGGCGCGTAGGACATGGCGACATTCTCGGCAGTGGCGAGCACGCCGACCGGCGAGTTGATGTCTTCGATTTCTTCGTCACTGTCCTTGATGCGGCGAGCCAGCCTGCGGTCGCGTGCATTGTTGAGGCCAGCGTCTTCGTTGTCGGACAGGCGCACCATGTTGCCCTTGCGGTCGACACTGTAATCGCCGCAGACGATCACTTCTTCCAGCTCGGTGCCAGGCAGCACGCGGGTATATTCGAACAGGATGCTGCGCACGACCTCGGCGCCGGCGCAGACATGACTGCCGTGGCCGATCCATGTCGGACCGATGATGGTGCTGCCTGCTTCGATGTGGCAGCCGGCGCCGATGTAGACCGGACCCTCGATGGTGGTGCCTTCCCACTCAATGCGGGTATTGAGGCCTACCCAGACGCCGTCGCGGATCTGCGCGCCGGGTACTTCCAGCTGCGGAACGTCGCCGGTGAGCAGGCTTTGCAGCACGCCCCAGTAATCGGTGACGCTGCCAATGTCGAGCCACTCGAATTCCTGCTTCTGCGCATAGAACGGCAAGCCCTTCTCGGCCATCAGCGGGAACAGCTGCGAACCGATGTCGAATACTTCGCCGGAGGGAATCAGGTCGATGGCTTCCGGTTCGAAAATGTAGATGCCGGTGCTGGCCATGTTGGACAGGGCATCCTCGCGCTTCGGCTTTTCCTGAAACTTGACGATGCGGCCGTCTTCGTCGCTGATGACAACGCCATAGTCGGAAACCTTGTCCCACGGCACTTCGCGAGTGATCACGCTGGCCATCGCACCTTTGCGCTTGTGCTCCGCGACTGCCGCCGCGATGTCGAGATCGATCAGCGCGTCGCCGCAGAGGACGATGGTGGTATCGTCAAAGAATCTGCCGAATTCCTGTATTTTTTTCATGCCGCCAGCAGAGCCGAGCGCCTCGGGAACGACTTCGCCGTTCTCGTCGACGTAGCCCTCGAATGAATAGCCAATACGTACACCGAAGCGGCTGCCCTCACCAAAGTAGCTCTCGATCTTTTCGTGCAGGTAACTGACGTTGACCATGATGTCCTTGACGCCGCACTTTGCAAGGTGTTCAACGATGTAGGCCATGACCGGCTTACCCAGGATAGGGATCATCGGCTTGGGCAGGTCGTATGTGAGAGGACGTACGCGAGTGCCTTTGCCGGCAGCGAGAATCATTGCTTTCATATGTATTTAGCCTTCAATAATTGTCCGGATACGCAATGAATGCGCAGGCCTTAAGGAGAACACGTGTCGCCTTCGAAGAGCTTGAACAATCTCAAGCTATGATGCGGTAAGGCAACCTCAAGTCCTGCATTTTCATTTCATTCAGGCGCGCACAAATTGCACGTCTTTTTATATACGCAAGATTAATGCCGAGACCACTGAATTGGGGTGTTAGTTCCCTTGCAACAGTTAACAGTCGACACCATTTCAACATTGCCGGTGTACTGGCAATGCGTAACGACGCGCTATCAATACTTTATGCAGCTGGTTCCACTCCGTGTGAAATACCATCAGGCAGTGCTATCGGACACCAGCCTCTGCATTGAAAACAGAAACCAGATGGACGCAATCACGATAAACCATGTTCGAAAAAATGCATGCGGTTGCATCAGTATTTGCATTGACGGACATCAAGCTGTCACGGACCGAAGCGCATGGTCTAATGCTTTACTCTTCGCATTGCAGGACGATGGTCGCCAGCGGAGGTAGCGTCAGCACAACCGAGTATGGTTGTCCATGACTGGACTGGTCGTGCGCGACGACGCCACCGAGATTGCCTGCATTGCTGCCTCCATAACGCTGTGCATCGGTATTGAGAACCTCGCGCCAGCGAGCACCGGACCGTCCGC
Organism: Noviherbaspirillum album; assembly: GCF_035916955.1. Lineage (NCBI taxonomy): Bacteria > Pseudomonadati > Pseudomonadota > Betaproteobacteria > Burkholderiales > Oxalobacteraceae > Noviherbaspirillum > Noviherbaspirillum album. Next base: position 51,119 of record NZ_JAWIIV010000001.1, read on the forward strand.
CCGGCACGCCGATGCGGTACGCATGGCGGGGCACCGGCGTGAAGTTGCATACCACCAGCAAGGGGCGCGATTCGCTTCCGGTACTGTGGCGCAAATAGGCGAAAACGCTATTGGCCGCATCGTCGCCGACGACCCATTCGAAGCCACGGGCATCCGCATCGCTGTCGTGCAGCGGCGGCGTGCAGCGATACAGACGATTGAGATCGCCGACCAGGTCGCGGATGCCGCTGTGAGCGGGATTGTCCAGCAGTTCCCATTGCAGTTCGCCATCGTGATTCCATTCGCGCCGCTGGCCGAATTCGCAGCCCATGAACAGCAGCTTCTTGCCGGGATGGGTCCACATGAAGCCGAGGAAGGCGCGCAGGTTGGCGCGTTGCTGCCACTCGTCACCCGGCATCTTGCCCAGCAGCGAGCCTTTGCCATGCACGACTTCATCATGCGAAATCGCCAGCACGAAACGTTCACTGAATGCATAGCAGAGACCGAAGCCGAGGTCGCCATGATGGTAACGCCGATGTACAGGTTCGCGCTGCATGTACTGTAGGCAGTCGTGCATCCAGCCCATGTTCCACTTGTAGGAAAATCCGAGCCCGCCTTTTTCTTCGGGCAGGCTGACGCCAGGCCATGCGGTGGACTCTTCGGCGATGACCATCGCACCGGGACAGCGCTCGCCGACTACATGATTAAGCCGGCGCAGGAAGGCGATGGCTTCCAGGTTCTCCCTGCTACCGTATTGGTTGGGTATCCATTCGCCGGGCTTGCGGCTGTAGTCTCGATAAAGCAGCGACGATACCGCATCGACACGCAAGCCGTCGACGTGATAGCGCTCAAGCCATTCCAGGGCACTGGCGATCAGCATGCCGGCGACTTCATTGCGGCCGAGATTGTAGATCAGCGTATTCCAGTCCTGGTGAAAGCCTTCGCGGGGATCGGCATGCTCGTACAACGCGCTGCCGTCGAAACAGGCGAGGCCATGACCATCGGTTGGAAAATGGGCCGGCACCCAGTCGAGTATCACTCCCAGGCCAGCCTGGTGGCAACGGTCGACGAAATGCGCGAAGGCCTGCGGCGAACCGAAGCGCGCGCTGCTCGCGAATTGCGACAGCGGCTGGTAACCCCATGATCCGCCGAACGGATGCTCCATGACGGGAAGCAGTTCGATATGCGTGAATCCGCATTCCAGCACGTGGGGTATCAGGCGTTCGGCAAGCGCGTTCCAGTCAAGGATGCTGTCCGGATCATCCTCGGGCCGCCGCCACGAAGCCGCATGCACTTCGTAGATCGAAATCGGCGCGCCTGGGCTTTGCCGCCCGGCGCGTTCGCGCATCCACGCAAGGTCATTCCAGCGGTATTCGAGGGGCGGGGCAACCACGGAAGCCGTATCCGGCGGCAGGCTCGTGGCGCGGGCAGCGGGATCGGCCTTCTGCGGCAGCAGGCTTCCGTCCGCCGCGAGAATCTCATAGCGATAGCGTTCGCCTGCGCCGAGCCTCGGAACGAAGAGTTCCCAAACGCCGGCCTCATGGCGCAGCCGCATCGGATGCCTTCGGCCATCCCATTGGTTGAAGTCGCCCACCACCGACACGCGCATCGCATTCGGCGCCCATACCGAAAAGCGAGTGCCGTCGATGCCGGCGATCGTCATCGGCAAGGCACCGAGACAATCCGGCACCTGCCATTGCAGGCCTTGCGCAAGCAGCTGGAGCTCGCTGTCGCTTAACAGCGGTGCGAATGCATAGGGGTCTTCGATGACCTGGCGTACGGTGCCGCCTGATCCGTCAGGCCAGGTAATGCGCAGCCGGTAGCATTGCGGCTGGCACTCATCGCCATCGCCGAACGCGTCGATGATGCCCGAAAACAGCCCGGCGCCGCTCAGGGGTGCCAGCGTAGCCAGCAGCCGTTCCTCGTAGTCGCCGTCCGCCTCTGCCCTTGCCGGCTCCGCGAGCACCTCCACCTTGTGCGCGCCGGGCTGGAAAGTCCTGATGACGCATACGCCCCCCGGCGCAAGAGCATGCGGGCCGTAGATCGAAAACGGATCACGCAGCCTGCCGTCTTGCGCGGCATCGATGGTTTGCGGATCGAACGCCAAGGGGTCGATCCAGCCGGCAAGCTGCCGGACAGAGACCGCAACGTGAGCGGACCCGGCGTTTCCGTTGCGTTTGGTATTCGATGAATGTTCGGAGGCGGTGCTTGTTCTCGCTGTCTGGATTTCGTCCGGCGGATGACCTTGTTGCCTTGCTCCCTTTCCCATGCGTTACGCCGTCATGTATTCCGGCATGGCCACGGTATCGGCCGCCTCTTCGCTTTCCGGAACATCGGCATCGACATTGGCATCGAAGGCGATACTGCGCGCATCGAACAAAGGTTGCGCCTCGGCCGGAGCAATCTCGCGATAAACCCCGATGTACTGCTCCGCCGGTCCCGACCAGGCGAAGTCGGCCGACATTGCGTTGCGTTGCATGAGATGCCACTCATTGGGGCGCGCATACAGCTCGAAAGCGCGGCTGATCGCTGCCATCATGTCCTGGGCCTCTTCGCCGTCGAACAGGATGCCGCTCGCGTCTTCGGGCACGGCCCCTTCCAGGCCGGCGTCGACGATGGAATCGATCATGCCGCCAACACGGGAAGCGATCGGGATCGTGCCATAGCGCATTGAATACAGTGGCGTAAGGCCAAACGGCTCGAAGCGGGTTCCATGCAGCAGCATGTCCGCACCCGCATGCAACGCATGGGCGCGGCGTTCGTCGTAGCCGATATGGACCGAGACACGGCCGGGGAATCGCTCGACCATGTCGAGGAAAGCCTGTTCATACGCATGGTCGCCGCAGCCGAGCACGACCACTTGCGCGCGCGGGAAACGTTCGAGCACGCCGGGCAAGGCATCGATGGCGACGTCGGCCATCTTCTGATGCGTGATGCGGCTTCCGATGGCGAGCACCGGTGCAAACGGATCGATCGGCAGGCCGAACATCTGCTGCAGTTCGCGCTTGCAGCCGCTCTTTCCGCGCATGTCGTTGAGCGAGAAATGACGCACGGTCAGCGGATCGCGGGCCGGATCCCAGGCGCTGGTATCGACGCCGTTCGGAATGGCGACCAATACATCCTTGCGCGCATTGAGCAGCCCGTCGAAGCCATGGCCGAAGCGTGGCGTCAGGATTTCATTTGCATAGGAGCGGCTGACCGTGGAAATGCGGTCCGCGTGGAGGATGCCGGCCTTCAGGAAACTCATCTTGCCCCAGAATTCGAACTGATCCGGCGTCAGCATGGCATCGGGAATACACAGTTCCGCCGCCGCGCTCATCGCAAAGTTGCCCTGGAAGGCAAGGTTGTGAATGGTCAGCAGCGTGCCCACGCCGGACACCCCCTTCAAGCGCAGCAAGGCAGGAATCAGCCCGGCATGCCAGTCGTTCGCATGCACCACATGCGGAATCGGAAGGTCGGTTTCGCCCGCGCAAATACTGACAGCCGCATGCGCCAAGGATCCGAAGCACAAGGCGTTGTCGTCGTACTCGCGTCCATCTTCGTCTACATACGGATTAGCCGTGCGGCGATCGAAGCGCTCGGTCTTCAGGAGCACTACCGGCACGTCGCTTCCCGGCATGGTCCCGTGAAGAACGATGCCGGGACCGCCCGGCAATTGCTGCAGCGTTCCCGCCGGTTTCAGATTGCAGGCGCGCTCGATCGCGGCTGGATAGCCCGGCATCATGACAGCGGCATCAATGCCTTGCTGGCGGAGCGCCTGTGCCAATGCTGTTATGACGTCGGCTAGTCCGCCGGTTTTAACGAGAGGTACTGCTTCGGAAGTGACGAGTAAGACGCGGGCGGTCAAAGTGAATGCTCCCTGGGTTGTTTGATGCTCATGCCGGCCGGGCATCGAGCTTCGGTATTCGACTGCGAAGCGTTACATCTTGTTGCATGATGCAACGCAAAAATTTTTATTCTTTTGCAAGCCTTTTGTTGCCATAAATTAATAAAGGCCAAAGGTGTACAGACAATAAAGGCTCTACGCATCCCATCCATTGCGTAAAGTCAATTTTGTTGCGTTGCTACATAACTCTGATGGAACTAAAAGATCGGGTAATGACTGAAGGAATCAACGTACGTCGTTTACTGGCTGTACAGTTGAACAAGGGAAACGTATGCGGAGCTATCTGCAACGGCTCGGGCAAGAGTGCTGATGGGAGGGAAACGGCGGAGGATGAAGAGTTGAACTGCAGCGTTTACGATGCAAGCCGTTGTGCAAGGGGAGCACGCTGCGCAGCTCCCTGGCACGGCACAAGATCAGACGACCAGCGTGGCGCGGTCAGGCAGCATATGCAAAATCTTGTCGACGCTGGTCTGCATTTCCATTTTGTATTCGACGCGGGCAAGGCGCACGAGATTGTTCAACGATTCGCGCAGCATGAATTTTTCGCGCGCCGATGCATCCGCGCCGAGGGTAACTTCTACAAGGTTTTCAATGGTTGCTGCTGTATTGAGGACGGTTTGCATAAGTGGCGGAACAGAGAAGTGAACTAAGGAGACCTCAGTATGGCGTTTTCAAAATCGGCATACTTGATCATGCGCAAGATTTCGTCGGAATCGTCCTACACGCAACAGGATAAGTACTGACCCGGAGACTTCTGATATATCGCATAACTGTTGCAATAGAGAACAGTGACGTACCAGAAGAATGAACGCCCGAAACCACATATAACGGACGGCATTGAAAGCTGAGCGACAGGTCAGCCATTGCCTCTTACCCTTCTGCCTTGAGTATCGATCACCGCTTCACCGTCTTCCTTGCTAAACGGACCATTCTGCGGCAATGGCAGGATATCGAGTACTGCTTCCGACGGCCGGCACAGCTTAACCCCGGCCGGAGTGACGACAAAGGGACGATTGATGAGAATTGGATTGGCCAGCATGGCGTCCAGCAGGTTTTCGTCTGTCAGGCTCGGATCGTTCAAGCCAAGCTCGGCGTACGGCGTGCCCTTTTCCCGGATGGCTTCGCGTACCGTCAATCCGGCATTTGCGATCATTTCCTTTAGCGCCGCCCGGTCCGGCGGCGTCTTCAAGTACTCAATGATTTGCGGCTCAACGCCCGCATTTCGGATCAGGGCGAGAGTGTTGCGAGACGTGCCACAATCAGGGTTGTGATAAATCTTGATGTCCATATTGCTTATACCTTTGCTTCGTACCAACGCTGCGAACGATTCACGACGCTAACCACGAGCAGCATCACGGGGACTTCGATCAGTACACCAACGACAGTGGCCAGAGCGGCTCCAGACTGAAAACCAAACAAGCTGATGGCAGTCGCCACCGCAAGTTCGAAGAAATTGGAAGCGCCGATGAGACTGGACGGGCCGGCGACACAATGTGCAACGCCCAATTTCCGATTAAGCAGGTAGGCCAGGCCCGAATTGAAGAACACCTGAATCAGGATTGGGGCTGCCAGGATGGCAATAACCAACGGTTGCTCGGTGATGGCCTCGCCCTGGAAGGCGAACAAAAGGACAAGAGTCAGGAGCAGCGCCGAGATTGAGAACGGGCCGAGACTTGCGACTGCACGCTCCAGGCGGCCCGGCCCCTTTGCCAGCAACGCCTTGCGGATCAGTTGGGCGAGAATGACCGGAACGATGATGTATAGACCAACCGATGTGATTAGCGTGTCCCAAGGCACGGTAATGGACGACAGGCCAAGTAGCAGCGCTACCAGAGGAGCGAAAGCCACAATCATGATGGCGTCGTTCAACGCGACCTGGGACAGCGTGAAATACGGATCACCCTTGCAGAGCTGGCTCCAGACGAAAACCATGGCCGTGCACGGAGCGGCAGCTAATAAAATCAGGCCGGCAATGTAGCTGTCCAACTGGTCCGCAGGGAGCCATGCAGCGAACACATGGCGGATGAACAGCCACCCAAGGATCGCCATCGAGAACGGCTTGACCAGCCAGTTGATGGCTAGAGTGACGCCGATACCGCGCCAGTGTCCCTTTACCTGGGAAAGCGCGGCAAAGTCGATCTTGATGAGCATTGGAATGATCATCACCCAGATGAGTATTCCGACAGGAATGTTCACCCGAGCGACTTCGAGCGCTGCGATACTTTGAAAAACTGGAGGAAATGCCCTCCCCAACAGAATGCCAGCTACTATACACAGGGCCACCCAGATGGTGAGATAGCGCTCGAAAAATCCTATTGCCGGGGCAGCGCCGCCGGCGACTGCAGTCGTGTGAGTCGTTGTCATTATTGTGCAAGCCTTGAAAGTGCCACGCGCGCCTCTCGCCGCGTGGCAAGTAACGCGTATTTATGCAGGCGTGACGGGAGTATCGCCAATCTTCTTGATTTCCTGCTGAATGGCGTGCTGTTCGAGCATGTTCAAAGGCAGGCTGACAAACGCATTCAATCGCGCCATGATTTGCTTGAAGATTTTTTCGAAAGCTTTGCGTTTGTCTTCGTCCGAGCCTTCGACGGCCGCTGGGTCTTCAAAGCCCCAGTGAGCAGTTGCGGGGCGGCCTGGCCAGATAGGACACACTTCTCCCGCCGCGTTATCGCAAACGGTGATGATGAAATCCATATGCGGTGCCCCAGGAGCCGCAAACTCATCCCAGCTCTTGCTGCGAAGGTTGTCTACCGGATAGCCGGTCTTCTTCACCTGCTCGACGGCGAAAGGATTAACCTTGCCACCCGGCTTGCTGCCCGCGCTAAAACCCTGAAAGCGTCCATGCCCCATGGCTGTCACGAGTGCTTCGGCCATAATGGAGCGAGCGGAGTTGCCCGTACAGAGAAACAGTACGTTGAAGGTCTTGTCGGTCATGATTTCCCTTAAGATTTTTGGATAAGGCGCCGACGCATGCAGATGGCCTGCGACGGACATAAGCTTGAAAACTGTGTTGTTTGCAGAAGCGTAGAAGGTGCCATTGCACGATCGATGACTTCATACCCACGGCGCCCGAAGAAGTCGGCAGCCGTCGTCGTAAGTAAATAAAGGGTTTCAACACCTGTTCGCCTGGCCTGGTCCGCGATGGCATCGACAAGTTGAGTACCTAACCCCGTAAACCGGCTTTCCGGCCTCACAGCTAGCGAACGCAAGAGCGCGTTCTCACCGTAACGCTCCAACCCTACTATCCCGAGCACTGAATGCCCGCCTGCCGCGATCAGGAAGTCGACGGTGTGCGCTGCTATCAGGTCCTGGTACGGCAAGCCAGCCTCCTCAAGTGAATCAAGGATTGCCGGCAAGTCGTGAACCGTCGCAGGGCGAAGCGAAGTCATGGCTTAGCAGCAGGCGCCCGTCGTACTCTTCTGCGTATTTGGCACGCAGCACGGTCCCTCCGCAGATAACTTGATACGCGGCTTGGCGAGCGGTACGCAGCACGCCCCAGTCCCCGCAGGGGTCTCACCGGACGCAGCTGCCTTATCGGGCTCGCCGAACACCGGAATGGTGTCGAGCGTATGAAAGGTTTCCCAAGCGATACCAGAAGGGTCGTTGACCCAATATTTGTCGGACTTCGCGTAACAACAGGCGACGCCCTCCTCTTTCTCCACGCCGGGCTGAAGCGCCTCGATGCGGCATTGCATTTCGCTCAATTCCACCGCCGATTCGACCTGAATGCCGAGATGATTCAAACCGGTTTCCGCGCCACGCTGAGAAATGGCGAAGTTGACCCGCGGGTCCTCGAGCATCCATTTCGCATAGTCCGTCTTTACGACGCTAGGTTCAGACGCGAACAAGCCGGAGTAAAACTTGATGCTGTCGGCAATGTTGTCGACGGAGATGTGTACGTGCAGGCGTTTCATGAGCAGGCTCCTTCATCGGAACAGTTGGAAACACGGACGGGAGAACAAACATTTCCGCCGCAGCAGTTTTCAGTCAAATAGCCGACCACACCATTCATGGCATCGAAGTTCGCGGCGTATATAAGCGAGCGTCCCTCTCGGGTCTGCGAGATCAGGCCGGCGTGCAGTAACTCCTTTAGGTGGAACGAGAGCAAGGACGGCGCGATGCCGACACCTTCTGCAATTTGCGTCGCGGCCACACCGGAGGGACCAGATTGCACAAGCAATCTGAATACCGCGAGGCGAGTTTCTTGCGCCAGTGCCGCAAGTGCTACAACGACGTTTTTCACATCCATTTCAACTATCCTTGAAATATTTAATTCAATGTTATTTGAATAGTCGTAGTTAGGCAAGGGGTTTTTGGAGCAGTCCCTGTCGACTTTCTTAACGACAAATTACCCGGCAACCGAAGCCGTCGGTCGGATTCAATAAAATGCTGGTGGAGGAAATAATGCGCGAGGGTGGAAATATCGCATAACGGCAAGGGCTGCCGATTGGTAAGGTGTCAGTCAAGGAAAACATTTGACATCGCAATGCCTTGGACCAATCAAGTCACCGGAGCGAACGTCCGGTGACTCTAGAGCAGATTGCGAATGGGCATACGGTCGCCTCGGCCTGCCTCGAGCGCACTTCACCATAGCAGCGTTGTTCGTCGCTTGTGTGGCCCGCCACACGGCGCTCCTCTCGCCTTGCCCTGCATCCCAAGACAAAGCGATTCTTCCCTACACCCTCCCGCAAACCGCTCTAGAGCGCTTTCGCTCTGACCGGACTGACGATCCCGGCTGCTTTGCCAGCGACACTGCGTTGTGTGGAGACGCCGAGTCCTCCTTGCCATGGCCCGGGGCGCCGAGCCCGCCATGATCAGTCATCCAAGCTGGCCTTCCCATCTTCAGGCACCATAGCCGTCGTGAATCCAGGAAGCCTTTTTGCAGCGCCTGACAAATCACTGAAGCTCCAGGCTTGCGGACCGAACTCCAGCGACTCACGACATTCGCCTCTTACTCGGACCGAAGTCGAGAAAACCGGAAGTTGCAGTGGCTCGCGCCGCCCGCCAAAGTCTGCGTCCTTTCCAGGCGGATGCCTCGCGTGGCATAAGCATCAAAATCTAATCCACAAATACTCGGCAGAATCTCGTCGTCGCCATGGCGCGCCGCGAACTTGCAGAAGCCGCAGGCCTTGTAGTCAATGCCGAATTCGAAGTTATCCTCCGGACCAGGTTCGACAAAGTCGTAGACGAAATCATCGGGGAACGCTTGCTGATGGTTACGCGTAGCACTTTTCGCAGCCTGCTCGCGCACCAAGGCTTGGTTCTCGGGTGACAGAAATTGAAGGCCCGAGGCAAAACGTTCTGCTTCGGGCACCGTGAGCAGGTGCGCCCTGTAGGTTTCCCGCTCGATGTCGCCGATCATGGGGAGCGGCACGCCGTGTCGTCGGAGCACCCGGCCGATCGCAATGAAGCCCAAGAGACGCATGAAGAAATCGCTCATTCGGCTAGACTCGCCCCCGACATAGGGCATCTGGGTGAGCACGACCTCGAATTCATCCATCACCTGCTGCTGTATCCCGTCGACATCGGAGAGGCGCGCGCGCTCGCGCAGCATCGGTTTGGCCAGGTCGAGGCGCTGGCGCATGGCGCCTTCCATGGCGGCTCGATGCAATTGATAAAATGGATGGATACTTTCAGCCATGAAACACCTCCTCAAAAACGATCTGCTGTTGAAAACAGAATCAGCTATCCACCGCCGAAGGGCTCCTCTCGGCAAACTGCAGCGAGGCAGCTTGCGCAAGACCCGGCAAATCCGGCATGAGCGAGCCGCGGGTCCGCCGCACGACGTGCATAGAATTATGACGCTTCTCCGCCAACCCATGGCGTTGCAGGTTGTCCCTGCTTTCGAAACAAGTGTCCCATTGCCTTTGGCACTGCTTCGTCAGCGGGCATTGCCTGCCAGGATCGTCAGCGCGCCAGCGGACGTAGTTCGCTGGATGTCCACTTGGCGGGCAAGTGAGACGGCACTTCGCGGCTACGGCGTGTGGGCTGTCGTTACCAGACGAAGGCCAAGGCCAATGAGAACGGCGCCTGCTGCCCGGTCTAGCCAGGTCTTGAAGCCGAGGTAGAGGCTGCGTGGCTTTTGAGTTGACAAGAGCAGTGCGACCAGCGCGTACCAACCTGCTTCGATAACGAAGACGGCTACAAGCAATGCTGCAGCGAAGGTTGCCGAGAAGCTACCGGGAAGGAATGCGGCAAAGACGCTAGCATACACAATCGCTGTTTTGGGATTGCTGACCTGCGTAGCGAAACCCAGCCAAAAGCGACGGGTGAGTTCTCGGCCTGCGCCCCGGTCCACGCCTTCAACCGGCAGAGGCTGGCTGGCCCCCCTTAAGATCTGGAAGCCCAGGTAGCATAGATAAAGCCCCCCAAGAACTTTGAGTGCCATGTATAGACTTGGGATCGCATGCAGCACTGCCTGAAGACCTAACAGTGCGGCGGCTGCAAACACCACGCCGCCAACGCCCATGCCAATAGCTGCCGCCACGCCAAGCGCCCTCGATCCGGCGACCGCAGTACGCGCGACCATTACGAAACTGGGGCCCGGGCTGATGACGCCGATGGATAACGCGGCAATCACACCAGCTAACGGAATGAATTCTTGCATGACACACCTCCACTTGAAGTATTGATGCATAACATTGTGATCAGCCGGGCTTCAAGCACCACAGCCTTCGGACCGGACAAGTCTATGTCAACCGGGAAAGATGGTCTATCCGCTTTAATAATCGGCGCCATCCGGCAGTAACGAGAGCACCTGAAGTCCATGTCTTTCTGGCGCACCTGTCCCTTCAGAACGGCCGGTCCGATGTGTCGAGCTATTTTCGCCACCGGTTCATCATGGCGAGACCAGGCCGCTATTTATGGATTTTCCAAAAAAAGGAACGGGCAAAACTTAACTCTGAGCTTGGGAAACAGGATGACCGAAGGATGGCCATCTTGTAAGACGGAATCCGTCCCATGAATATGGGTTCTCCTTGACAAGGAAAATGGCTGTAATGCATGAAGGAAATCATGCAAAAAAGAAACGGCGCATCCCATGAAAGACAAGCATATCGTCGCTGTCGCAGAAGCGATCCGCTACTACCTGTATCGCTGGCCTGACGCGAGCGGCACATCCATGGACATTGCCCGTACATGGATACCCGTCACCAGCACGGTGGAACACGATACCGTGCTTGCCGCGCTTGCGCAGCTCGAAGCGCAAGGTTTCGTTGAGCGCAGCCTGCTGAATAATGCGCTGGTCTGGCAATTGAAGCGCAACGGCAATGGAACTGACCGGGACGATGACAGCGCCGGTGGAACAGTAGCCTGACTCGCAGATCAGCGGCGGAATCGTCCGCCGCCGTGCCGCCACCCGTGATGATGATGACGGCCGCCTCTGCCGCTCCAGTAGTTGAGCCCGAAACTGAAACGCACTGGCGGGCCGACATAGACAGGCGGACCCGCATATACCGGCGCCACCGGTACCGCATAAGTGGTCGCGGGGACTGAATACATCGGCGCGCCGCCATAGGCGCCGTAGGTTCCATAGGCGTCATCGTAGACAGGCACGGCGACACATCCCGTTAACGCGGCAATCAGCAGTAGCAATGAATATCGGATCATTTTTTCCTCCGGAAGCAAGCCACTTCCACTGAAGCCCGCCGGGTCGACAAGGTAGCGCTGCCGCCGCACCGCTGGCCGGATACTCCATCAGCATACGCTTGTGTTATCTCAGACCATTTCCCGACGGCGAATGTTCCTGCTGCAGCCGTAGCTGGTATCTGCGGCACTTGTGTTCAAACTTGGTTTCTAACCGTGTTCAGGCATTCACTGAAGTGATTCGCTTGTGCGTGCTCAACAGGCAATACATGCAGGCCTTTAATGTGAGAGAAATCGCGTGCTTTGCATGCTTTGTGCAGATATTGCGGATTGATCTCTTGAAGCAGTGACCAGTTTATGCCCACCATCAATCAGCCGAAGGACGGCAAGGAAAAAGTCAGAGAATACATGGAGCGTCGCAATGCAGAGCGGCGCGTCAATGTACGCACGCCGTTGCATGGCCCCGAGGAAATTCGCAAGGAAATCGGTTGGGATCAGGTGGAGCGCCGCAAGAATGAGCGACGGGAACGCTGAATGCAGCAAGGTACGACCTCTTGCTTCAGCTTATCCTTACTGCAAATTTGCAGAGCGGCTCCGCTCAGGGCTACCGAGCCTCTCAATTGAACAATTGTTCATCTGTTCAACTGTTCGTCTGATCATCCGCGCTTGTTTCGGGAATGACTGCGGCGGCCGGCTGCTCAGCGGTCGCCGGAACATCAACGCTGCTGATTTCCGAAGCCGGATTGCCCGAGCCCAATTCGGGAAAGAAAAGAATGACTGCGCTGAAAAGGACTACTACCGCGAAGGCAGTCAGGTATTCGAAAATGTGTTGAGCGGATTTCATGCTTGAAGTTGGCGATGTCAATGCCGCCACTGTAGCGGGGATGCGAAAGGCCCGGCTTGAGCGATGTTAAGCCGACGGCATCGTCGGCATGCGGGATCGCACTGGCCGCTTGCTCGCATGGTCGTGCAGTATGTAGAAAACGGAGCAGGACGCGTAAGAAATGCATGACGCGGATCTGAATCGTATTGCCCGGCCGGAGCATTTGCGCGAGAGTGCATCTAGCGCTTCGATTGGCATGCTTTTCGCGATAGCCATGCATTTTCGGGAGAGCGGAATGGGAATTCGATTGAAGGCATTGCCGGACCAAGTGATGGTTATTACCGGAGCAACCAGCGGCATCGGGCTCGCCACCGCGCGCAAGGCAGCCCGCAGACGCGCTAAGCTGGTACTGGTGGCGCGCAACGAAAGCGCGCTGCGCATCATTTGCGACGATCTGAACATGCTCGGCGCGGAAGCCATCCATGTCGCGGCCGATGTTGCCAATGCGGCCGACGTGCAGCGCGTCGCCGACGCCGCCATCGAGCGCTTCGGCGGCTTCGACAGCTGGCTCAATATTGCCGGTGTCGGCATCTTCGGAAAGAGCGAGGATGTTTCCACCGAAGACATGCGCAGGCTGTTTGAGGTTAATTTCTGGGGTGTTGTGCACGGCTCGATGGTAGCCGCCAAGCATCTCAAGATGCGTGGCGGAGCGCTGATCAACATGGGCAGTGAAACCTCCGACCGTGCCGTTCCCCTGCAAGGTATCTACTCCGCATCGAAACATGCCGTAAAAGGCTTCACCGATTCACTGCGCACCGAACTCGAGGAAGAAGGCGCGCCGGTTTCGGTCACATTGATCAAGCCGGCATCCGTGGATACCATGTTCGTTGCCCACGCCAAGAATTACCTGGAGGTAGAGCCGCAGCTTCCGCCGCCGGTCTACTCGCCCGATATCGCGGCGGATGCCCTGCTCTATGCCGCCGAGCATCCAGTCCGCGATCTGTACGTCGGCAGCCGTGCACGATTGACGGGCGCCGGCGCCCAGCTCATGCCGGGCCTGCTGGACAAGGGCATGAGACGCTTCATGATCCCCATGATGAAAACCGACCGGCCGCCGCGCGACCGTGAGGACAACAATCTCCATACCCATCGGACCGATCTGATGGAACGCGGCGGCGTCGGCAATGCACCGCGTGAAATCAGCCTTTATACGAGCGCCGTCACGCATCCGCGCACCACGGGTGCGGTCATGGTCGGCACCGGTCTTGCCCTGGCAGCGCTGCTGCAGATGCGCCGCCGCCAGCGCGCGCAGATTTAAGCATCGCCAAAGCTTGCTGATCGCTGCCATGGGGGCCGGCACCGTCAAGGCCTGGTTCTGGCTCTAGGTCCAGGCCACCCCGCGGCGTCATGTCAATCCGTTTTCGACCATATCCAGCAGCCGCTGCGAAATGGCATTTTTCTGGGTTGCATCAAGCGAGCGCAGCGGTCCATCGATTACCAGCATGGCCAGTCCATGCACCGCCGACCATGCCAGGAATTCCGCTCCAAAACGTCTTTCCGGCGGGAGTATCCCTGCTTCCGCCATCAGGTCGAGCGCGCCGGACAGCAATTGAAAAGGCGACCTTCCTGAGTTGCCGGCCTTGGTCGCACTTGCAGCCGTTTCCAGGCCTGCCGGCACCGAAAATGCGGTTCGGAACAGGCCCGGTTCGGCCTGGGCAAAACCGAGATATCCAGTTCCCACCGCGCGCAGCACACTTCTCGCATATAGCGCCGGATGTTCTTTCGCGCGCTTGATTGCGGCTATTTCGGCCTCGATGGTGATCGCCAGCGCCGCCTGCGCCCGGTCGCACACTGCATTGAGCAGTGCGGCCCGGTCGGCGAAATGCCGGTAGGCCGCATTGGGAACAACGCCGACGCGCCGCGTCACTTCCCGCAGGACAACCGCCTCCGGTCCTGCATGGCGGGCCAGTTCAACGCCCGCCTGCAGCAAGGCCTGATAAAGATCGCCGTGCCGGTAGGTATCCCGCTTTGCGGTTTTCGATTCTTCTTTGGTCATGAAAATTTGTGGACAGCGTACACAATACGTTTTACTATAAGTGGACACTGTACACAACTTTGGAGAATCATGCCGGCCATTGCATGATTCTCAGGCATCCGCGTGGCCGCATGTGTCCAGTGCATCATCATTGCTTCCGGCCTGCGGCGATGGTACCCGGCAAGCGCCGACAACTCTCATATTCAAGGAAAGCGAATGTTAGTCCAGCCTTATCTTTTTCTAGACGGCCGCTGCGAAGAGGCCATCGAGTTCTATCGCAGCGCATTGGGCGCGCAAGTCGACATGCTCATGCGCTTCAAGGACAACCCCGATCTGAAAGAGCACCAGGACACGCAGGATCCGTCCGCTTGCATGAGCCCTCCCGGCGCCGACGACAAGATCATGCATGCCAGCTTCCGCATCGGCGACTCAACGATCATGGCATCCGATGGGCGCTGCACTGGCAATCCCGATTTTCGCGGATTTTCACTTTCGGTCTCAGTGCCGCTGAGCAGCGATGCCGAAAAGCTGTTTTCAATCCTGGCGCAGGACGGCAAGGTCGAAATGCCCTTGGCAGAAACATTTTTTTCGCAGCGCTTCGGCATGGTGACGGACCGGTTCGGCGTCTCCTGGATGGTCGTCGTCGCTGCATGATGCACGCGGGTCGTCCGGTGTAGCGGCCCTGTATTCACTTTTAAAGGAGAACATTCATGAACTATGTCGATGGCTTCGTGCTCGCCGTCCCTACCGCGAACAGGGAAATCTACAAGACCCATGCCGAAACAGCCGCTGTGGTGTTCAAGGATCATGGCGCATTGAAGCTGGTGGAATGCTGGGGCGATGACGTGCCCGATGGGGAAGTCACCTCGTTTCCAATGGCAGTCAAGCTCAAGCCGGATGAAACCGTCGTGTTTGCATGGATTACCTGGCCATCCAAGGAGGTGCGCGACGTGGGCATGAAGAAGGTGATGGAAGACCCTCGGCTTCAGGCCGGCGCGGCATCGATGCCGTTCGACGGCAAGCGCATGATCTTCGGTGGCTTCCAGATGATCGTGGACGCATGAGCCTGGAACGAGCATGGGGTTTCGCGCGGCGCTCGCGTGACTCAGGCGTGGACGCGAAGCCGGCATGACCTGCCGGCTTCCGCCAGTCTTTTTCGCTACTCCGCCGTTTCGGCGCGCGCCGGCAGCAGGGCCAGCATCCGTCCGTAATCGAATCCGGCCGCAAGAAGGAAAAGTGCATCCGCCACTTCAGGATCGACTACGCGCACTTCACCGATTGCGGAATCAACCGCTTCCACGTCCAGGCCGCCCAGGGCTGCGGCGAGCTTTTCCTGCAGCGCAGCCGGCAGTGCGGCTACCCGCTCGATACTGATGGGTTCGACGGTCTTTTCCTGCGGCGGCTGTTCGTAGACGAAATTCACGCCGAGATGCTGATGCAGGTGAGCGAACAATGCCTGCTCCTGAAATGGCTTGCGAAGAAAATCGTCGCAGCCGGCATCGAGAATCTCGTCGCGTTCGTCCTCGAATGTACTCGCCGTCAGTGCAATGATGCGTGTTGCCTTACCCTGCTCCGTCGCCTTTATCTTGCGTGTTGCCTCCATGCCGTTAAGAACCGGCATGCGCATGTCCATCCAGATCAGGTGAGGATTCCACTCTTCCCATACCGCAATCGCCTCGGCGCCATTGCCTGCTTCCCGGATGTCGAATCCGAGGTGTCCAAGCAGGCCGCGCAGCAGCCTGCGCTGGTCCGGCAGATCATCGACCACCAGGATCCGGTAACGCGGCTGGCCAGGCACCAGACCGATCACTCGTCCGCTGGTTGCCTGCGTCTGCGCATATCTGCCGGGGTTTTCGATCTCTGCGATGCGGATCTCGAAAGAGAACCGTGAACCTTTGCCGAGTTCGCTCGACATGCGCAGCTCCCCACCCATCAGCTTGATGAAGCGATGACAGATCACCAGGCCCAGTCCGGTTCCCTCCCTCGAACGCCGGCCTTCTCCGGCCTGCACGAAGGCATTCCCCAAGGTTGCAAGCTCCTCGGGCGCAATGCCCGGGCCGGTATCGCTAACCGTCACCGACAGATGCAGCGGGCCGCTGCGGCTGACATGCAGGAACACGCTGCCTTCGGAAGTGAACTTGAGAGCGTTGCTCATCAGATTGATCAGGATCTGGCGCAGCTTGACCGCATCGGCGCGCACGTAAAGTGGCAGATCGGGCGCGCGCGTTATGGTCAGCGTCAATCGCTTCTGGCGTGCGGCCAGCGAAAACATCTGCTCCAGTTCATCAAGCAACAGAGGCAGGTTGAACACCGTATCGTTGAGCGTCATGCGCCCGGCTTCAATCTTTGAAAGGTCAAGAATCTGATTGATGAGATGGTACAGATGCTCGCCACTGCGAAGCACTGTCTGCAGGTTGCTGCGCGCCTCGTCGGACAATTCCCGTTCCCGCGTCACCAGCCTTGAAAATCCCAGGATGGCATTCAGCGGCGAACGCAATTCATGGCTCATGTTGGCCAGGAATTCGCTCTTGGCATGATTCGCCTCGGCCTCGGCGGCGACCAGCCTTCTCTGGTGGGCCATTTCAATCCGCGCATCGGAGGCGCGCTTGCGCATGTAAAGTACCAGGCCGCCAACGAGCGCGATGCTTAGAACAACGGTCAGCGTCAAGCCAAGAGTAAGCGCAAGCCTCCTGCTTTCGGCCTCGTGCCGCTCTGCGACCAGCCTTGCGTTTTCCGATTCGGTCAAAGCAACGTCGAAGCGAACCTTGAGCTCGTCGGCAAGGCTCTGGTTACGCAGCGCATTGAGTCTTGCATCGAATTCGCGCAGGGTATCGAGCTGGCGGTAGGCTTCCATGAAATCATTCAGGTCGGCATGGATTTCGGCGGCACGGGAGTGATACAGCACTGTGCTTGAAGGATCATTAATGCGAGACAGCGCCGAAAGGGCCATGTCGAGCGTGCCGAGACTTTCCGAGCGCCGGTTGAGCTTGGCCAGGATGTCGGCACGCAGCAGCAGCGCTTTGATGTAATGACGCTTGTCAGGATGGTTCTCAACCATTTCCAGCGCAACGTCGCCATGGCGGAATGCTTCGGAAAAGCGCTTTTCCACCTTGGCCACATCGGCAAGCTCACGTTCGGCAAGGCCGGTCAGCAGATGGTATTGGACTCCGCGCGAAATCGCGGCGGCCTTCTCGAACCTGGCACGCGCCTCCCTCAGATTCTGCAGGAAGTATTCATTGTGGCCCTGTAACAGATTGTTCTCTGCCGCCAGCAGCCGATAGGTATCGAAGTCCACCAGGTTCGCCGCGCGCTGCAGGTATTCGCGGATCTTTTCCGCATCCTTTTCGGTATTGCGGATCAAGGTATAAGCCGCGATGTCGGTCAGGGCCGCCGCCATGCCGAAACGGTCGCCTTCGCTGTCGAACAGCGCATGCGCCTTCGATGCCGCCGCCAGCGAATCGGATGTCAGCCTGACGGCATTGAATATTTTTCCGCGCGCCAGCTGCACCCAGCCAAGACAGGTCGGCATGGAGTATTTTTCGCCGAGGGCAATGGCTTCGTCAAAGAGCTTGTTTGCATCCTTGAGCGCCGCATCCGCGTCCACGTTGCCCTTGCCATACAGGCTCAGGCCGCCATAGGCAAGAAACCAGCAGAGCGCATCCCTGTCGCCGTTTCCCCTCGAAAGCTCTACGCCGCGCGCGGCGTGCCTGGCGAGCGTATCAAACTCGGACAGGAAGTGGTGCGCGGCCGCCAGTCCGCGCAGTGCATTTATCTCGCCGGCCGGATCGATGCCGGCCTCCGCAAACCTCAGGTTGGTCTCTGATTGGCGGATGAGCTGCCGGGGATTGTATTGCGCAGCTTCGAACAGTGCCCGGTATTCGCTCTTCGTTAACGCAGCCGCATCGATGGGCAGGCAAAGCAGGAGCGCCATCGTCATCGCGGCGCAGGAGCAGGCTGACAGTGCGCTGCGCAGCGCAGGCCGGACTACGGGCCGACGCGCCGAAGGAGGCTTCATGCCGACGCGATGCTTGCAAAGGCTCCGCAATGTCTCTAGCCAGAACATTTTCTCCCTTGGGATGGACTTATCAGGCTCAATGAACTGCATGCGTTCAAACTCACCATGGCTCGGGTTCGGCCTCGATGCAGATCGAGAGAAAAAAGACCTTGGTTGGCACTTTAAATCCTTCGCTATTAGGACTATGCTATCAAGACCGATTGCATTAGGGAACACTTAGTCAGGCAAATATCATTAAATAATCATTCCCGGTCTGCCGATAAATTACAAAATTGCTTTTAATTTAATATTATTCAATAAGCAATCAACGTTCGAACATTCTTGCGCACGGCCATCCAGATGCCTGTGCGCCGTTCCACCGGCATCACGGGTTTATTCATGATGCCGGCTCACCGCGGGGAGGCGGGGGCGATGACGCGAAAGACTTGCATGGCAGCCGCATTGGCGCTGGCAACGACCGGGGCTCATGCGCAAACGGAAGTGCGCGTGTACGGATTGGCTTCCGCGGTTCTCGAGTCGGTACGCTCGACCAGCGTGCCGCGAAAAACACGCTTCGTATCCAACAGCTCGCTACTCGGTTTCGAGGGCGCGGAAGACCTTGGCAATGGCTACAAGGCGAGCTTCCAGATCGAAGGCGGACTCGATATCGATAACGGCTCGGGACGAGTCAACAACCGCGATTCCTATGTGGCACTGCAGGGAGGTTTCGGTCGCATCAAGGCGGGTTTCATGACTTCGCCAATGCGCGGCATGGGCAGCCGCATGAACTTCGTGCCGGGCAGCACATCGATTGCAAATAATATCGGCATCATGACCACCTTGAACGGGCAAGCCACGGGCTTGAACAGCCGCATGCAGAACAGCATACGCTACGATACGCCGAACATGAACGGCTTGGCGGGTGCGCTGATCTGGGCTCCCGGAGAAAATCGGGCGGCGGGACAGAACAACTACGCCTACGGGGCCGGGCTGAGTTACGTCAACGGTCCGCTTTACGCGGGTTATGCCTACGAGTCCCGCAATGCGCAGCGCATCCTTGCGCTGGGGGAATCGGAAGAGTTCGGACATCGCATTGCAGCGCGCTATACGCTGGGTACGACGACCGTGGGCATTGCATTGGACAGAATGAAATCGCGCGGCGATTTCTTCACTGATGCAGGCCCGGTTCCGGGCAGCATTGCGCGCAGCGCATGGTCGGTATCGGCCAAACACACGGCAGGCATCCATGATTTCATCATCCACTATGCCGGCGCGGGCGATGTTCGCTGCGCTGGCGCGGCTGCGGAGGGACAGTGCGCATCGAGCAGCCGCCCCTTTACCGGCGCACGCCAGCTGTCACTGCTGTACCAGTACATTCTGAGCAAGCGCACCATGTGGCAGGCATACTTCAGCCGCATCAACAACGAGGCTGCCGCGCGTTACGATTTCGATGGCGATCCTGTCATCTCCGGTCTTGCCGCGCGTATTCCGGGTTCGGATACGCGCGGCTTCGGCTTCGGTATCCGACATGAGTTCTAGGCCGCCACTGATGAAGGAGAGCGGCGCGCATCGAGGCCCGTCGCTTGGGAGGCGCACGGTGCTGTGCGCATTGGCCAGCCTGCCGCTCGGCTGCGGCGTGCTGCCCGGCGCGGGCAGGGCCATGAACAGCTACGCGCTGACTTCTCCCGAGCGCGCCCGCCAGCTTGCACAACTGGTGCCTGCAGAGGCCGCTTCGCTGGCCATCGAGGCGGCACGGCTGACGCTCGACAGGGAGGCGCGTCCGATCCCCCTGGTTCGCACGGCGGGCCTGCTTCCCGGCGAAGGCCTGCGCACGGTCAGCATCTGGGCGCAGAATGACTGGCGCGAAATACGCATGCAGGCGCTTGCCTATCGCCTGACCCGTGACGCCGCACATGCGGAACGCGCGACCGCCAGTCTGAATGCATGGCTGGCGGCCTACTCGCCGTCCTTCAATCCGATCGACGAAACGCAGCTGCCCAGCCTGCTGTTCGGCTTCGATCTGCTTCAGGATATTCTTCCCGCAGCCACGATCGGACGCGTGCGCGGGTTTTCGGCAAGGCTGGCTACAGGCTATCTGGCCGACAAGGTGCTGGTCGGCGACCGCAATACGGAAAGCAACAACTGGCACAGCCACCGCATCAAGATCGGCACTGCCGGTGCGTTCGCCAGCGGCGATCCTGCCCTCGCCGCGCGAGCCCGGACTGTTTTCATGCGCCATGTACTGCGCAACATCCGCGCCGATGGCAGCACCATCGACTTCGAGGAACGCGATGCGCTGCATTATGTGGTGTACACGCTGGAGCCCATGCTGATGGCTGCGGCGATGGCGGCCGCACATGGCGAAGACTGGTACGGAGCCCCTGAAACCGGAGGCCGATTTGCGCTCGCGCTCGAATGGCTCAAACCGTATGCGCTAGGCGAGCGGTCTCACGAGGAGTTCGTCCGCAGCACGGTGCCTTTCGACCGCAAACGCGCACAGGCCGGCGTGAAGGGCTTCAGCGGTCCTTTCAACAGGTACAAGTCGGTGAACCTGTACTGGATTGCCTCCCGGCTCGATGCACGCTTCCAACCGGTCAGCGATGCCCTTGCGCCGCCTGCCGTCTGGTTGCACAAGCACGAAGAATGGAGGCAGGCCCGCTCCGATACGACGGTTGGCCATCCGTGGTCGTGGATGCGCGCATTGTTTTGCCAAACCTTTCATGCTCAGGGGCTGTCCTTGTAGTGCCAAGGCCTTGGCGCCTTAAACACTAGCCGACATCGCATTCGACATCCTGCATCCGCAGCAAGGCAGCAAAGGCTTCCGCAGGTACCGGCGTGCTGTAATAGAAGCCCTGCGCCGCATCGCAGCCCTGCTCTTTCAGAAATTCGGCCTGCCGGGCATGTTCGACACCCTCGGCCACTACTTTCAGTCGCAGGCTGCGCGCCATCGCAATGATCGCAGAAACGATCTCGGCGTCACCGTGGTTTTCGCCTACGCCATTGACGAAAGAACGATCGATCTTGAGTACGCTGACCGGAAATCGCCGCAGATACGCAAGGCTGGAATAGCCGACGCCGAAATCGTCAACCGACAGCTGCACTCCCATCGCCTTGAGCTGGGCAAGTGTCTGCAGATTGTCTTCCCCTGGCTGCATCAGCATGCTTTCGGTGATCTCCAGTTCCAGCGCCGCCGGCGACAATCCTGTTTCCCGGAGGATGCCGGCAACCACATGCTGGAACCCCGCCTGATAAAACTGGCGAGCCGACAGATTGACCGAAACCTGCAATTCGGGAAATTCGGAATCATGCCAGCGCTTGAGCTGCTGGCACGCGTTCCGCAGCGCCCATTCGCCGATGGGAAGTATCAGTCCGCTTTCCTCGGCGATGTCGATGAAAGCGCCGCAGGATACGATGGTGCCATCGGGCTTCTTCCAGCGCAGCAAGGCTTCGGCGGCGAAGATGCGGCCGGTCTTCAGGTCGATCTTGGGCTGATAGTACAAGAGCAGCTCCTTGCGTACCAATGCCTGGCGCAATCCGTTTTCGACGGTCAGCCGCTTCTCTGCCGCGATCCTGAGCGATGGCGTATAGAACTGATAGGTGTTTCTTCCCTTTTCCTTGGCGCTGTACATCGCGGTATCGGCCGCGCGCAGCAATGCATCCACATCTTCGCCGTCGTCAGGGTACAGGCTGATGCCGATGCTGCCGCCGGAATGCAGTTCATGTCCGTCTATCAGATAGGGCACCCTTAGCTGATCCAGGACAAGCCTAGCCGCGGCTGCAGCGTTCTGGCCGTCGTCCAGTTCGGGAAGGAGCAGCACGAATTCGTCTCCGCCGAGGCGCGCTAGCTTGCCCGTGTTCCCGAAGCACGCCTGCAGCCGCACGCCGGCTTCCCTGAGCAGCGCATCGCCTGTCTGGTGGCCGAGCGAGTCGTTGATATTCTTGAAGTAGTCGAGATCGATGACGAGCAACGCCGCCTTGCGGTTGCCGGTGCGCGCCCGTTCGATCGCGAGCGCGGCCCGCTGGCGCAGCAGCGTCCGGTTCGGCAAGCCTGTCAGTACATCGTAATGAGCAATCAGGTGCAGCTGCTCTTCGGCCGTCTTCTTTTGCGTGATATCGACCATCACGCCGCGCATCTTCGCCGGCGCGCCGTTTTCCATGATGACCTTGACGATATTTCTAAGCCATACCGTATGGCCGCCGGCATCCATCATCCGGTATTCGAGGTCGTGGCTGAGACCCCGGCCTGCATCGGTCTTGAAATAGCCGAGCACGTTCACCCTGTCATCGGGATGCAGGCGTTCGGTCCAGAAGCTGTCCGACTGCATCCAGACGCTCTGCGGGAAGCCGAGAATCGCTTCGACCTGTTGGCTGACATAGGACAGCCGGAACGACGGCAATTCAAGCTCCCAGAAGATGCCGTTGATGGAATCGATCAGCGACTTGTAATCCTGCCGCGAGTTGGTGAGTGCCTTTTCGGTGCGTATGCGTTCGGCGATCTCGCGCGACAGGGCGGCATTGATGTCGGACAGCTCGGAAGTTCTTTCCTCCACCCGCTGCTCCAGCCGCTTCTGCAAGTCGCGCAGCGACAAATGGGTCTTGATGCGCGCCAGCACTTCTTCCTGCTGAAAGGGCTTGACGACATAATCGACCGCTCCGCAGGAAAAGGCCTTTACCTTGTCGAGCACATGGTCTGCCGCACTGACGAAGATTACGGGGATATCGTGCGTACGCGGGTCGCTGCGCAGGCGCCGGCAAACTTCATAGCCGTCCATGTCCGGCATCATGGCATCCATCAGGATTACGTCAGGTAATGTGTTCTGGAGGAAGCGTAGAGCCATGCTGCCGCTATTGGCCGGGTAGCAGGTATATCCGCCTTCCCTGAGCATATGCTGGAGCAATCGAAGATTGTCGGCAACGTCGTCAACGATCAATATTTTTCCGCCTTGCACATCCATGCCCCGTCTCCCGGTAATGATCTACGGATATTCGCTTGCAGGACGATGATCCTTTATGCCGGAATAGAATCCGGGTGCAAGCGCAGGTCTGCTCCCTGCCTTCGACCACGTGCGCCATGCAGGAATTATTTTTCGTCGTCTGTTACCTTAAATCAATTTAATTGCTTTGTCAGCTTGTGTTTTCCCGCATTTGACCGCATTTGACCGCATTGCCTGCAACAGGAAGCGGAAGCGAAAAAAGTTCTCCCACACAGTGCGTGCGGGAGAACTTTTACTCATACCTGACGTTGAAACGCGTGGTTTCAAACCATGCCGTCAGACTTCATCTTCGATCAAGCCATAAGGCAATTCTTCAAGCAGCGGCGCGCACTCCGGCCACAGCTCAAGGATTTTCCAGTCGTTTCGATCGCTGAACATAAATACCTCCGTAAGAAATTACCGACTCTATTTAGCAGTATTTATGCCGCATCGCACCATCGAATATTGTTCGACAGATCAAGACTAATTCCGCACGTACCACTTATTTATGCTGCGTTCGCAAATATCAATTCGGTAGAGGTGAATGACGTAGGAATGGAATGTAATTGCTACCGGTAATAATTGCTGCCAACACGCTATCAATTCAACATTCCTTGCGAAAATCGCAATGAATTTTCGTCGGACCTTATTCTACTTTCGTGAAATCAAAAGCCATCAGGACACAATTCGGGCGCGATGCGCGTTGTAAAATACACAATATTCAATACTTGGCTGACGACATCATGGAAATCTATCACCTTCGCAGCTTCGTCACCGTCGCCCGCATGGGCCAGATAACGAAGGCAGCAAATATCCTGCATATGACTCAGCCGGCGGTGACCGGACATATCAAGGCGCTCGAGCAGGAACTTGGCATTCAGCTCTTTGCCCGTCGAAATGGGCGCATATCCCTGACCAAGGCAAGCGAATTGCTGCTGCCCGAAATGGAAAAGACGCTTGGGGCATTCAATGCGACGCTGGCAAGAGCGAAGGAAATCAAAGGGGAGACCGCTGGGCAGATTTTGCTTGGCATCGTCGGCGATCCGGAGTTTCTCCGGCTGGAGGAGTTCCTGAAAAAGGTATTGAGCTGCATGCCGCTGCTCGAAGTAAAAACCAAATCGACGCATGCGATGAACATTCTCGACGGCGTCGCAAACGGAAAGATGAATGTCGGATTCTATATAGGGCCGGTGACCCATCCGGACATTGCCAGCAAGGCGCTGTGCAACCTGCGTTACCGTATCGTTGCCCCCATCAAAAGCGCCCAACGTCTTTCATCGGGCAATTGGGCCGACATCGCTTGCATGCCGTGGCTGAGCGCCCCCGAAAGCAGCCATATACATCAACTGTTGATTTCGGCCTTCGGCGAGCACCAACTCACACCGAATGTCGTGATCGAAACCGACGAGACGGACTTGCACTACAGTCTTGTCCGTTCCGGGCTAGGGCTCACACTGCTAAGGGAGGATATCGCGCTGCTGGCGGAAAAGCGGAATGAGCTGGCTATCTGGAAGCCTGTCGTGATCAACACCAAACTGTCGTTCATTTATCGAGTCGACGCTGGCTGCGACTCCTCCGTCAAGGGCATGTTGTCCGTCTTGAACGACACGTGGTGCGATACCGATGATCGCAGCGATTAACTTCATTGTTCTTGCGGCACGCAGTCCGTTCAAGTCCATGTCCGATGACGCATGTTCCAGCAAAGCACCGGGCATCCGTCGTACGGCATGAAAAGGAGGGGTTCATGACATATCAGTCCACACTGGAGTTTTATACGACGGGTCGAGGCACCAGCAATATCACGAGCGAAATCGCCGGGGTGGTCAGGGCTTCAGGCATCCAGTGCGGAATTGCGCATGTCTTCGTGCAGCACACCAGCTGCTCGCTGACCATTACCGAGAACGCCGATCCCGACGTGCGGCGAGATCTTGAAACCGTCATCGCCCGCCTTGCGCCGGACGGTGATCCGTCCTACCGGCATGATCTCGAAGGACCGGACGACATGGCTGCGCACGCGCGCAGCATGCTCACCGGGACTGGTTTAACCGTACCGGTAGGCGCAAACGGGCTGCTGCTCGGCGTCTGGCAAGGCATATTCCTGTGGGAGCACCGTACCGCGCCTCAGCACCGCCAGGTGGTAGTCACCGTGCTCGGTTCATGAACGTTGCCGGCAAACGATGACCGGCATTGACGAACGTCGATATCGGAGCGGAACACCGCCCACACCCCCATAAATATGGGATCACGCGGCGGTGAATGTCGCTTACTATCTTTCTATTAAGAAATTATTTACGATAGTCTGATCCTGACGATGCTCGGTACCAAAGAAGCATTCCTCATTGCCGCACTGCTCTGTTTCGTGATGTTCCTGGTTGTCTACTCGGTAAACGAAAGCAGAGTCGACGGCGTACGCGAATTATTGCTGGGAAATGTCTTCGGCATGGCGGCTTACATCCTGTACGCCTTCGGCAAGGAACTGCCGCCGCTGTTCGCCTTTGAAGTCGCCAACGCGGCCTATATCTCGGCCAGCGCAGCCACCCTGGTCGGCTATCGCCGCCTGACGGGCCGCGCCATCCACCCGCCATGGATATTTGCCCTGGTGGCGGCCGTTACCGCCTCCATCGCACTGTTTCACTACGTTGTCGATTCCTTTACCCTGCGCACCCTGGTGGTTTCGCTGTCGCAGGCCGGCATTGCCGCGGCGATCGGATTGACTGTGGCGTCGAAGTGGCGTGGCTGGCCATCGTCGCGCTATCCGCTGCTGTTCATTATCTGCATGTGCGCGATCATCGCCGGCGGCCATCTTTTCCGCTCCGTGGCGCAACTACTGGACGGAAATGCACCGAGGTCGTTGCTTGAGCCGACCGGCTGGAATGTGCTGATCTTGTCGGCCGGCGCCTTCATGCTGCCGGTATTGACCCTGGGCGGCCTGCTGCTGGCGCATTGCACCATCGTTGCCGTGGCCGAAAAAGCGGCCAACCATGACTTCCTGACCGGCGCCTGGTCGCGCCGGGCCTTCTTCGACATCGGAACGCGCGAACTCGAACGGGCAAAGCGCTCACGTAGTCCACTGGCGCTGCTGCTGATCGACCTTGACAACTTCAAGGCACTCAACGATGCCTGCGGCCATGCCGCCGGCGATGCCACCCTGCTGCGTCTGGCCAGTGCTTCGGCCGGCGCCTTGCGTTCGATCGATTTCCTGGCTCGCCTCGGCGGTGACGAATTTGCCGTGCTGATGCCGGAAACCCGACTCGACGGCGCCCTGGCGGCGGCCAACCGGCTGCTGCAGCAAAATCCGGCGGCCGACCAGCTCAACTCTCCGGTACCGGTCACGCTAAGTATCGGGCTGGCGATCTCGCACGACGACGATACACTGCACAGCCTGATGCAGCGTGCGGACAAGGCCCTTTATGCGGCAAAGGCGCAGGGCAGGAACCGGCTCGTGGCAGAATCGTCGCTATTCCAGGCGCGGCAAATGGTCGAGTCATGAACTACCTGAGCGTCTGAGCGGCCGTGCCCACGCTCTCCCGAGCGGGTGGCGCTGCTTCAAATTTCGACCTGGGTACCGAGTTCGATGACGCGGTTGGCTGGTATCTTGAAGAAATCGGCGGCATCGCGAGCATTGCGCGCCATTGCCACATACAGCGATTCGCGCCAGAACGCCATGCCGCCATTGACTGTCGCAAGTATCGTATGCCGCGCGATGAAGAACGAGGTTTCCATCGGTTCGATTTCCAGGCTTTCCCTGGCGCCCAGCTGCAGCGCATGCGGAATATCCCGTTCATCCTTGAAGCCGTAATACACGTTCATCTGATAGCACTCGTGACCGAGCGGCACGATGCGGATGCGTTCCTTTTCGGGCACGTGCGGGATGTCGGTAGCATGGACGGTAAGGAAGATGACACGCTGGTGCAGCACCTTGTTGTGCAGCAGGTTATGCAGCAAGGCATGAGGCACGCCGTCGCCTTCCATGCGGAAGTAGATGGCAGTGCCGTCGACGCGGTGCGGCGGCGCGATGAACAGCGAGGTCAGGAAATCGTCGAGCGGTATCATGTGCCGGCGAATATTGTCGAACACCAGTTCGCGTCCTCTCTTCCAGGTCAGCATCAATGTCACCATGATCGCGCTGATGACCAGCGGGAACCAGCCGCCGCTGACGATCTTCAGACTGGTCGATGAGAAAAGGCTGATGTCGATGGCAAGGAAGAACGCCGTTGATGCGAGAATCACCGGCAGCGGAAATTTCCATCCATGCCGCACCACGAAAAAGGTCAGCAGCGTCGTGATCAGCATGGTGGCGGTGGCTGCGATGCCGTAAGCCGAAGCGAGGTTCGACGACGAGCCGAAGCCGACCACGGCGAGCACGACCGCAATCAGCTGCAGCCAGTTGACCACGGGGATGTAAATCTGGCCGATCTCGCTTTCCGAGGTATAGATGATGCGCATGCGCGGAAGGAAGCCGAGTGCGATGGCTTGCTGGGTGACCGAGAAGGCGCCGGAGATGGTTGCCTGCGATGCGATGACGGTGGCCATGGTCGACAACACCACCAACGGAAAAATGCTCCATGGGCCGAGCTGCTGGAAGAAGGGATTCGATACCGCGGCCGGGTTGGACAGGAGCAGGGCGCCCTGTCCCAGGTAATTCAGCGCCAGCGCGGGGAACACGACCGAGAACCAGGCCAGCCGGACAGACTTGCGGCCGAAATGGCCCATGTCCGCATACAGCGCCTCCGCGCCGGTCAGCGCGAGCACGATCGCGCCCAGCGCGACAAAGGCGAACCAGCCGTTATTGATCATGAAACGGAACGCGTGCAGCGGATTGAACGCGGCGAGAATGGCTGGATTGCCGGCGATATTGATCAGGCCCATGATGGCGAGCGTGGTGAACCACACCAGCACGATCGGTCCGAACCAGCGGCCGATGCCTGCGGTTCCCCGGCTTTGGAGCATGTAGAGGCCGACCAGCACGGCCAGCGTGAGCGGAATCACATAAGGCTTGAGCGCCGGCGTGGCGACTTCGAGTCCTTCCATGGCCGACAGTACGGAAATGGCGGGTGTGATGACGCCGTCGCCGAAGAACAGGCCGGCGCCGATCATGCCAAGCAGCATGACCGGATAATGCACGCGCGAGCGCTGCGCCACTGAAGACAGCGCCAGCGCGGTCAGCGCCATGATGCCGCCTTCGCCGCGATTGTCGGCGCGCAGCACCAGCGTGACGTACTTGAGCGAAATGACGATGATCAGGCCCCAGAGGATCAGCGACACGACGCCCAGAATATTGGCCTGATTCAGTGCGATGCCATGATGTTCATCGAACACCTCCTTCATCGTGTATAGGGGACTGGTGCCGATATCGCCGTAGACGATGCCGATCGCGGCCAGGGTCAGGGCGGCAAGACTGCTTTTATGGGGGGCTGTCGACAAGAAATCCTCGTTCTTCTTTGTGTCGGGTGCGCTGGTCGCTGCCGGCAGGCATCCGGAAAAAACCATATCTTACGGCTTGGCGGGGTTGACCTGTTTGCGGCAATCAAACATGGCTGCCTTTACGCCTGGTGCGACGCACATCCGCAATGCCTTTCGGCAATGGATTTCCATGGCCGTATTTTTTAGCAGCCGATATGGTACATGCCGGCAAGCATATTTCAAATGTGGCGGTCAGAAGTCCTGATGACCGGAAGAACGATGTCGGGGATATGGTGGGAATGATGTCATCGCCTTCCAGGCCGGCGGGCGACGTATCGAGTATGGCGAAAGCGTCGTGGAG